>JAHIVC010000100.1 GCA_018816945.1 Bacteroidota bacterium
TCTATCAGCCTTGAAATTTGTTCGGGATTGCAGAATTCTTGGATCAATGAATCATGAGACAATAAATATTTCTTTGGAACCCTTCCATTATCAATTGAAAGCCATTCGTCTAGTGGTGTCGGATAACCTAATTTATCTGGCCTGTTTCCAATTGTTTCCTGACCTGAGTTGCGCAAATATTGTCTTAGTATCCATTTTGTTTCCCCTGAAGATATTTTAACATCAGAAGATTGTGAGAATAACCATTCCACGAGACGATAATCCATAAACGGCAATCTGGATTCAATGGAATGGGCCATACTGATGGCATCCCCATAATGAAGAAGTCCTGGAAGAATGGTTACCGAAAAATCTTTCAATAGTCGCCGGGTTACCGTATCCATATTATTCGAAATAGGAAAACGAAACTCCCTTGCACCAAGTTTTAATGCTTTTTTTATAAATTCGGGTTTTAATGTCGAACCTGCTCCAACCCTTTTACGGTTCCACTTAATCAGCCACGGGAAGCATTCACGGATCAACCACAAAAAGGCCATTTTGGATGTAAAGGTAGTTGACAGTCCATTCCATTCATTTGTAGCGTTCTGAATCTTATTCAAGGTCGGCCGGATACATAAATCCTTTAATTTATCAATAAATGACAGAATCCCATATTGCGGATATCCACCCAAACATTCATCAGCACCTTGTCCTTCAAGTAGCACCGGAATATTCATATTACGAGCTTTTTGCATCAGACTCCAAAGTGGGAAAACTGCCGGTGAATAACCAGGAGCATCCATATGCCAACTGATCTGTTGCAGTGTATTTATCCAATCAGCAAATGGCGCGTCGACTTCAATAGGTCTTATACCATATGGCTTTGATGCTATCTCAGCCCACTTTGATTCCCCGCGTCCGCTATCTCCATATACAGATGTAAAACAAACCCTCTTAGATTTTTTTCCCCTCATAGAGGCTGAGAGGACTGCCGTTGAATCAAGTCCACCAGAAAGCGTAATCCCAACAGGAACATCACTCCTTAATCGAAGTTGAACTGAATCATTCAGCAATTCTTTAAACTCTTGAACAAGGATTGATTTTGCTTCATGATTTTCGGGACATTCAGGATAAGCCCAATAACGCCAAGTAATAAATGAACCCTTATCCACATCATATTCCCCACAATGTGCTGGAGGTAATATTTCAATACCACTGTAAAATGATGAATCAGAAGCATATAGCATCCCGAGTTCGAGAAATTCATAAAGGACTTTGGGATTTACCTTACGACATTCCGGGAAAATCTCCAACAGTGCTTTGGGCTCTGACGCAAAAGCAAATTGTTTATTATCATTAAAATAATAAAAGGGTTTTACTCCAAAGCGATCCCTAGCAACGAAAATTTTATTTTTTTTGGGTTGCCATATGGCGAAAGCCCACATCCCATTAAAATGATCTAAACACTTTGGCCCCCATTCCATAAAAGCTTTCAACAGTACTTCAGTGTCAGTTTTACTGTTAAAATGGTACCCTATTGCAATCAACTGATTACGAATTTCCAAATAATTATAAATTTCACCATTGAAAACAATAGTTATTCCAGTTTCTTTATCAACCATCGGTTGGTGGCCAGAGGAACTCAAATCCAAAATAGCTAAACGGCGATGTCCGAAAAAAACGTGATTGTTGGTGTATTCACCTCGATCATCCGGGCCGCGATGAGCCATAAGATCCAATGCAAACGAACATTTTTCAATTGATAATCCATTATTAATGCCTGTTACGCCGAAAATACCGCACATTTAATGATCACCTTTAGAAAAACATCTTTGGAACATTCCCCTCAAGACATAAGAAAAATCCCCTTGAATAAACAGAAGAATCAGTCGTCTCAATTTGAAAAATCGTATATCTAATGGAGACATGTTATTCACACCCAAAATTTTCTTATTCTCCTTACCAAATAGCTCTTTATTTAAAGCGGTCTTTGCTGAACCGTGGAGCCGGAAAGCGCCCCACATTTCATTAGAGCATACAGCTTTCGAGACATATAGGAGACGTAAAAACCATTCATAATCAAAAGAATATTGTAATTCTTCATTTAACCAACCAATTTTACTATGTACTGACCTACTCCAGAATGACGATTGATTAGCTAAAACCATACCTTCTGCTCGAAGAGAGTTATATGTTGGTTGGACATATTTAATATCTCTAATATTATTACCGTTCGAGTCGACAAGCATCATATTTCCAACAATAAGATCTGCATGAATATTTTTTGAAATAATCTCAGCCAAACCTTTAAATGTGTCAGGATAATATAAATCATCCGAGTTCTGCCAACCCAACCAATCTCCAGAGGCCCGTTTAAGGCCCTTATTGATTGCATGGGCCTGACCGTTATCCGGTTCACTAACCCAGTAGGCTAAATGAGATTCATATTTTTTGATAATATCAAGGCTACCATCAGTGGATCCGCCATCTATAATTATATATTCAAGATTAGGATAATTTTGTTCCAGAACAGATTTAATTGTGCATTCCAAATATTCAGCCTGATTATAAGAAGGCGTAATAATGGATATTTTAATATTTTTCACTGATCAGTCTCTCCGGTTTTAATTTAATATTATACGTAAACACCTTCATTCTTTTTAGACCCGGAACTATCTTCACAACCAGTCCTAAACACAGAAAAAAGGAAAAAGAACTAAATAGGACACCGGACACAATAGAAGTAAAAAAAAACATCAACATGACTCCGTATACAAAAAGATATTCTGTGCATTTTTTTTGATGGTAAGATACTTTAACTAAAATGATTTTTAACATGACTGGAATAGTTGCAAATACCAATAATAAAAGGCCAACTACACCCAATAGCCCAGCAGTATCTATATAAATATTATGTGACCATAAAGTAACACCTGGACCGACTCCGAATATTGGGTTTTCTTTAAATGCGTCCAAACCTGCGTTCATTACTTCTATTCGAATCTTAGAAGATTGTGAAACAAAAAAATGCTGAAATGATTGAAGGAGGTGTAAATTTCCAGAACGTAAAAAAAAGTATAAAACTACTATAGATGAAACGCAGCCGATTGCGATATAACGTGCCCTTCTAACTGGCTTCCATTTAATCCATAAATATGCTAAAGCAATAGCTAGATCAATAAAAGCCTGCTTAGACGCTGCGAGTAGAATAAATATCAATGAAAAAAGGCCTATTATAAATATAATTGCATGGGAATAAGAATACCTATTCTTTTCCAAATTCACAAATAACAGAATACATACATAGCAAACAATACTAAACGTTATACCTGTCATTATTGGATTTTTTGAAACTGGTATAGCAAAACGACCATTGACAAATGAACCATCAATATTGAGAATCACACAAACTGATAAAATAATTGAAAGAACTCCCAAAATTACTGTCAAATACATCAAGTTGATTAAATATTTTCGAGGGAATAAGCGACCAGTACAGTATGCATAAATCCCAAAGACAAGATATTTTTGCAATAATAAAAAAGAGTCATAATCATTGTATAAATAATATAGAACAATATAAATATAAAATAAAAAAATGAAAAAATCTATCCATGTTAATTCCAGCCTTTCTTTAGTGGAACCCCATGCGACAGAAATGGACATAAGCGCAATAAACCACATGCCTGTCATTGAGGAATTAGGTTCATTTCCAGAAAATTGGACTATACCAAAGTATAAAAACTGTCCGTTTAACAATAAAGCAAATGCACATACAAAAAACCATTTTAAATTAATTTTCAATAATCTACGGAGAAAATGCATCATTAATTTTATCCAAAGTTAAAATCGTGCTGACCGGGCCTCCCTAATGAGCTCGATTGTCCCTGGCAAGTTGTTCGTACAATATAAAATCGGATGGCTCTCTACGTGACTGATATATGTAGTTGCAATATAAATCAAGCTATTCATTTGTGCATACCAAATTTTAAAACTTCTTCAACTGACTATCGGGCTGACAGACATCTTTCGTAATATTCTAATAGCGTTTCAAAGAAAGAAATAATATACAGATAATTTTTATTAATAAAAAAACGGGCATTCGAGTGAAATTGATAAATTCAACAGATAAGGCCCAAGGTTTCTAAAAATGAAGAACTGTAAAACATATTAATTTGGGAGAGATGCTTGATCAATTAGTTCTTCTTTGGAAAACAATTATCATATGGTCCATCGAAGTCACCCAGCATGGAGGTGCTAAAGCCAATTCTGGATAGAGACGATAGTTAATACCACCAAAACCGAATTTTCGAATCATGGCAAACATTTTTGGGCAGATAAGGAGAAGCAAATTGCCAATTGTTTCAAAGAGTTTTCGTTTAAAATCTACTTTTCCTTCAGAATGGGAAAACACTTTAAATTCTTCTATTTGCAAATCCAACTTTGGTGCGACATATCTTGCCCATGTTGGGTTAATAAAAGAGAAATGTTCGGGGATATGACAATACCAGTATTTACTTCCCATCAAACGCCAAGACAAAGCATCAGTATTGCCTGTTGAGATCACTATATACCCACCAGGTCGGACACAGGAGGCTGCTGCTTTCAAAAAAGATTTAGGATCGGAGCTATGTTCCAATACATCAACGGCAACGACCAAATCAGCAAGAGGACTCAAGACTGGCATGTTCTCAAAATTTCTGCCCACAAGCTCCACTCCTTTTGACTCTGCGCTTGATGCAGCTTCATTATGGATCTCAATGCCCAACCAACAGTAATCTTTTCCAAGGTATTCAAGAAAACGGCCATCAAAGCAGCCGATATCAAGGATGCGTTCAATCCCTTCTTGCAAAACCAGCCAATTGCGAATCAGATACCAGTCTCTGCGATGGGACGCATTTGATGACCAGTTTTTTAGATTTCCTAAACGATAAAGTTTATTAAGTTCTTTCTCATTAAGTTGGGGATGACGGAAAAACATATTACATCCATTACATTTATACAAACCGCCACCATCGATCAATTGTTCGAGTACTTGTCCGGCAAATGTATTGTTAGGCGCGATATCACCAATCAACTTAATGTTAGGTGAGGAACAGCTATAGCATTTTAATTCTTTCAATGTTGATCACCAACCCTATATCCCAAGGAAGAAATAATATCCATCCAATTATTTTCAATTATTTCGATTGCGCCCTGAGGTAATTCAGTTCTCCATTCATCTTTTTTAGCTTTGCGAATAAATAACTTATCTTTTCTACTAGATTTTATTGGCTTCCATCTCATACTTTCCAGTTTCTCTAAGTCTTGCATATGCTGAAATGAACTCATCGCAACAGCTTTTTCGATATTCTCGTCTGAAAAAGACAATTTAAGAAATGTCGCCATTTTTTTAAGTTCACGGATTGGATCATCAAGCATATCCTCATAATATAAAAAAAGAAAATCAGGCATTTTCTTTCTTGCCCCAAACCATCCTCCAACATGATCACCCCATGACCCGAAAGGATCCCACCCACCTTTGACAAATTGTTCCACAAAAGCCAGTAGAGGATAATCCTCATTGATAATACGAATTTTTATCATATAGTTGTAATAAGAAATAACAACATCACGCGGGTCTCTTACAATATAGATCACTCGACGATAACGGGGATCTAGGTATTCATGACTTTTAAGAAGACGTGGTCTATTTAACTGGCTCAGGATCTTTGACGAATTCTGATAAATATCAGGCACTTTTCGTTCAATATTGGCGAAGGTAACAGCTTCACTCTGGGAATAGAGATTACCAAGTAAAAATCTAGCCCATGTATTACCAGATTTCGGATAGGATACGATGAAAACATCATCTTCAAACACTGACAACCTTCGCCCAGGTGGTCCGAACTCCTGTAATCGAATTACACTCTTAGCCAATAAAAGTTGTACTTTAGATAGCATCAATTAACTCCAGAAAATTAAAGATCTTCTTATTTTAGTTGTGCCCGCAAATCACGACTGATAAATATTGCGTCAGCGAAACGAATTTGACAATTTTCAGCGAAATGCGCATCATAGATTCCAAACAATGAATAATCTTTTGTACTCAGAAAGTCATGTATTTGATTAAACAGAGCACCGCCCTCGTAATGCGGGACAAACATGACTTCTGTTACTATAAGGCTTATAGCTTGATTTTCCAAAAGCTGAGTCGCACCACGAAGTGCTAAAAGTTCAGCGCCTTGAATATCCATTTTCAGAATATTTACCTGATTCAAATTTATCCTTTGAGCAAATGAATCAAGAGTATCAGTTTTAACGGGAATAGTATCATTTAGCTGTGCTTCTTTAGGATAATAGCAGTATCCCTTAGAGGGTCTATAAAACAAAGAATTTGTAGCATGGTAATCAGAATTAACATGAAAAACAGTCTCTTCTGTCTTTTCCGCAATTGCAAGTTGATAAGTTTGAGATCTATTGAATTGTGTAGCAAAGTCCTTAAGTATATTATAAGAATCTGGAAATGGTTCGAAACAATGAATTTCTCCATCGGGAAACAACGATTTGTAAACTTTAAGTGTCTGACCAATGTTTGCTCCTACATCCAGTATCACTGGACTGACAACATTCTCCAGTAATTTTTTCTGAACAAACCACTTGTTCGTCTCTGGGTGATAGCGGCTCAAATCCAGGCCGAATGTTTTAAATAAATATTGAATTGAATGTTTCAAAAAAGTTATCCACATGTTTTCATTTCCCTATAAAGCTTAGAAATATTTTAAATAAACCCATATCGAATCTTGCGTGGGTGTGAATGCCTAATCTTGAATGAACCAATTTACACATCAACATCTTTTGGATTACAAGAGCACTTGCCGCGACAAATCCAATCCAAACTATACCATAAGGAGCTGCTATTACGCCACCGATAGTCAGGAATAAACAATTAATAAAAGTAATCACCATCAATTCCTTACCCCTGCCGGTTAGCATTAATACCATACCAGAGGATCCTAATAAAACATGGCCTAAATGACCAATACAGAGTACTCGCAAAACATTTCCCGCTTGGCGAAAATGAACCCCATACAAATAGCCTAATATATCATTTGCGAAAAAAATCAAAAAAAATACCATTATAATGGTTGGGACACTTGCAATCCCAGCCGACACTCGTAAAAGTTTTTCAAGTTCATGAGGATTATTGGCCGCATATAATTGTGAAATATGAGGAGGAATTATTGCATTAATGAGGTTTATTGGCATCCCCGTTAAAACTGCAAGTTTCGCCGCAACGCAATATATAGCAGTATTTTCATTTCCGGAATAGTATCCAACCAACCAAATATCACCTTGAGTAATCACGACCATAAGCAAGCTGGAAAGAAATAATGGCATTGACTCATGGTATATCGACTTCAGTCGTCGTATGTATCCAACTGGTTCAATAGAAACAATTTGTCGATACAATAAACCCAATCCAACTATCAAAGACAACAATGACAGACAAACAATTAATTTTACAATATCACTCAGTTCAGGCTTAGAGCCTTCAGCATACAAGACTCCAAGCATTGCTACAAACATGACATTGGTTATTATACCACCAAATATGGCAGCGTTTCGAATATTGTGAAAACCGCGGAAAGATTCCGTCACCACAGCTTGGTAAGCAAAGGCAACAATCCACAAAATTATTATAAAAACATTTAGATTTAAATCGTAGCGTCCGGGAATAAACTTAGCAATCCACAGATCAAAAAAAAGCAAAATTAAAGAAGCAATAAATAATATTCCAACTCCAACATAAATCATTGCTGCCTTAACATCATTTGCCGCTCCACGTCGACCATAAACTTCAGGTGAGAGAGCAACCCGCCGCAATAAAACCTGTGATACACCAGCCTGCGCAAAGATAGCCGAAAACATTACCAGACTTACAAGTAAGAAGTAGGCCCCTACATCTGCAGCAGGGAGCAGTCTTGTCAGTAAAATATTGGTTGTCAACCCGAGGAACGATAATATTATCGTTCCTCCTAAGGCCCAACCCCCATTGCGAATCAAACGATTTCTTTTGTATTGTGAACCTTCGAGTGCCAAGGTAATTATCACCAAATCAACAATTTAGCTGCATTATTCAAGTGTGCCCTTTGAGAAACTTAGAGTCTTTCGCCATTATGGCCGAGGGTCAATTATGGCCGAGGGTCAAATCTTTATTCTTGACAAATATCGGTCGGTTGTTTCCAACTCATTGCTATAAAGTTCTCTTACGCAGATTGGACTTTAACTGCTTTGATTAAAATTCATTATCATTTCAGTTACTGTCCGCTTTAGTTTTGGAACATGATTCTGACAAACGTCATAAATAATCTCATGATCCATATTTTCATAATGGTGGGAAATAATGTCACGAAGTCTCATAATTTTGTCCCACTCAATTTCAGTATATTGATTAAGAAAATCTCTGTGACATTTTTCAATTTGCTTGATCATTTCGCCAACAACCTGAAGCCTCATTGAGATGGCATCAAACAATAATACTCCAGCAGAACTTGATACAAAATCATCAGGCTCAACCACTTTTTCAAATCGTTCATTTATGATTTCAAGTGATTCTAACACGCTTTCCAACATATCCAGCAAAATCGAGTCAGGCATAAATGACCTCTTTTTCAACACGCTTTACAAACCGTGAGCTCAAGTGGCTACTTTTACGAACGATTTCAATCTTTCGATCAAATTTTTTTTCCAGATAGAGGTATAGCCCCGCAAGTGAA
>JAHIVC010000101.1 GCA_018816945.1 Bacteroidota bacterium
AAAAGATAATTCTAAAATTGTTGACAAATTATTCATATGTTGCTTAAAATAGGATTTTTAACACATTGATTGATCTGTATTTTTTTGTTAAAAAAACTAAAAAAAACCTTTTATTTTTATAAATTATATTACTATATTCGCATTTAATCCTATTTATTAGTAGGATGTATTGTTTATATGAATGCAGAAGATAAAACACCTATATATGTAATGCAATACAAGTCAATACATTACATAACTCTTAGGCTTTTAAACCAGAAAAAATATACTTAAATATTAACCATTTAAATCTTTAAAATAATAATACATACATAATAAAAAGCGATCTCATATGAAAAATTTTTACTTTCTAATTGTTTTTACAACCTTAATTCTTTTTTCAGCAAATAGTCTTTTTGCACAGCAAAGAATAAATACTGAAGATAAGATTATTGAGAGTTGTTTAACCTTTCCACCTTTATTGGAAAAAATTCCAACGATGGTTAAAGAACAAATCATGGAATACTTAATACTTGACCATGGAGTTGAATTTCAATTTTCACCAAACCTTAAAATCGATGGTAAAAGTGTTTCTTTAATTTCCAAAGACCAACTGGTACAAAACAAGCCCTACTTCGATTTTTTTACATTAAACATTGAAGTTGATAAAGTTGTTACAACATATTATTTAACGTACAACCTCGATAATGAAGAACATATAATTCCAGTGACCATTCATTTTGAAAAAAAAGATTTGGATTGGAAAGTGATTAATTATACCATCTAAAAAAAAATATCATGACACAACGAATTATAAACAAAAGTCTTAAGCTAACATTTCTTTTTGCTTTAATCATTTTCACATTCAAAGCAGCAGTGGCTGTAGGTCCACTTCAACATTTTAACAACGGACGAATTAGAATTGGAAATGGATGGCAGTACTCAATAAATGAGTATGGGAACTTATTACAACCATGGTATTATAACGGGAGTAATTTTACATGGTATAAGCTTACTTACTCTAGTTATCCTTTAGATATTAGATGGGGAGTTGGTGGTGACGGAACCAGTGAATGGAATACTAATGGAGATATGATAAACAACCCGACCATGGTCAATCAAGTGATTGACTATAGCGGTTTTACTGTGACAGATGCCGGCACAGGTGCAGGATATGGTACTATTATAACCAGAGGAGACATAACCATAGGAGGGTCAGAGTTTTTAGCAGAAAATACTTATACTTTATTACAAACAGAAGCTTATATCTCCATAAAAACTAAATTAACAAATAAAAGTGGCGTAAATGCATCAAATGTTAGGGTTTGGGTAGGTACCCGTGATGATTGGGTTGGGACTGATGATGGCCCAACTAAAGAAAGAGGGAATTTAGTTAATGGTGCATTTGAAATGATATCTAATGCTGCTGATCAGGCAAAATCAATTCTAATTTATTCGGGTAACGAAGCTGCTATGTTTTATAGCAATTCTGACAGGGTCCAGACATCGATAAATTGGTGCTGTAGTTTTACCAATTCTACCAATCAAAATCCGGCCACCAGCCAAATAACCCATGACAATGATGGATCCTATGCTATGTTTGTTAGGCTTAATGACCTGTCAGCTGAAGAAAGCGATGAATTCACCTGGTATTATGCAGCAGGATCTTTAGCAGAAATAAATGATATAATAGCGGCTGTTGCTGCTGCTGCTACTAATGTATCATATACTTCTTTTGATTATAATTACTCGTATCATCAATCAGGAACTGCTTACACTATTGTGGTTCCTGATGGATCAACGGCTCCTACGGCAGAGCAAATAAAAGCAGGTGTTGATTATACGGGTGCCACAGTTTTAATAGATACCAGTTATGTTATTACCGAAAATGTTGATACTACAATTTGTTTTACTGGCTTAACAATTAATACATGCTACGACATATACACAGTTACTGAATATGGTACTCCAGTTTCTGAGTTTTCGGTAATTAAGAAAACAAATACTTGTACATTAGAAAATGATGCACCTGTAGGTTCATTGATCGCTGATCAAACTACTTGTTTTAATACAGCTATAACAGGTCTCGCATTAAACATTACAGATGAATATCCGGGAGATGAAACCTTTACTGTTACAGGTACATCTTCTAACACTAATATTGTGGAAAACAGTGGAATAAGCATAACCGGTACCGGTGCCAGTCGATCTATTTCGATTACCCCCAAGACAGGTGCAAGTGGAACGTGTACGATAACCATTGGTATAAACGATAGCGAATATAGTCCTGCTCCACCATCCTTAAAAAATGGAGTTATTCACCAAACTACAGTAACATTTGATGTAACTGTGCGTAATGATTTCACTCCGGGAGCAATTTTAACTACCGGTGAAGCTATTTGCTATGGAAGCGGCAACCCATCCGTAATTGGAAATTCAATTGCTGCCAGTGGTGGTAATGGAACAATAACTTATAAATGGGAATCATCAACTGATGGTTTTGCTACAGCGGGATCAGTAATCGGTGGAGCAACAAATGCGACTTATGATCCTCCGGCAGGGTTAACAGAAACCACTTCATATCGTCGTTATGCACACGATGGTGCCTGCAATACTAATTTTGAAGTTTCAACAGGAACCTGGACAGTAACTGTTCAAGAACCTTTAACGGTAATTGCTCAGAATGTTATCGTTTATTTAGATGCTGCGGGAAATGGTTCAACCACTGCCGCATTGGTTAACAATGGATCATTTAGTTGTAATGGAATTGCAACGATGACTCTGAGTAAAACGAATTTTACCTGCTCAGATATTGGAGAAAACGTGGTTATTTTAACAGTAACAGACAATAGTGCTTATGTTTTAACAGCAGAAGCAATCGTTAAAGTTGTCGACAATATAATTCCAACAGTACGTACCAGAAATGTAACAGTAAACCTGGATGGAAATGGAGCTGCTTCAGTTACTGCTGCTATGATAGATAATGGATCTTATGATAATTGCGGAATTGAATCTATTGAACTATCAAAAACCAATTTTAATTGTTCAAATATTGGTTTAAACCCAGTAATCCTAACAGTAAGAGATGTAAATGGAAATGTAAACACCAGAACGGCGTTTGTAACAGTTCGGGACATTACAAATCCTCAACTTACACTGGTTGGGCCAATTGCAATACAGAGGGTAGATGGTCATTATGTAAAATATGATATTCGTCAACTTGTTGATCTTGTAACCGACAATGCAGATGCATGCTCTGGAAATCTGACTTGGGCTATTACCAAAGCTTCAAGTGATGAGCCTGATGACGCTCGAGGTAACGACGACGGCAGTACAGTGAATGATATTGTAATTCCTGGTGACGGGCAGGAAATTGAAGTACGTGCGGAAAGCTCAACCAGAGGAAACGGACGCGTTTACACAGTTTATATTGAGGCTGAAGATGCGAGTGGTAATAAAACTGAAAAAAACATGTTAATTACAGTTAATGCCAGAGGAAGATACACTGCAATAGATGATGGACCTGCATATTGGGTTTTTTCGGGTGCTGCAAGGGTTCAAGCAAATGCTGCTTTAGCAACCACTATGATGCAAAATACTCCTAATCCATTTAAAAGTACTACTACAATTTCTTTTAGTTTAGAAAACAATGAGTATGCTAATCTGGCAATATACAGTATGTCCGGACAACTAATCAAAACATTGGTTTCTGAAGTAAAACAGGCAGGGAATCATACAGTTGTTTGGGAGGCAGATGACAATAAAGGTATACTTGTACCCCCCGGTATGTACATTTATATTTTAAAAACGAAAGAAATACAGTACTCAAATAAGATCATTTTACTCAAATAAAATTTATTTGATTTCTGATTAATCTGAGCACCCCATTAAATACCATTAATGGGGTGCTTTTTTTTGAACCACATTAATGTAATTTACAAGTTTAAATAATACTGCTAAAGATTGTTTAATAATTGTTATTGCACTTTAAAATCTATCTATTGAAGCAACAAGACCTATGGGATTTTTAGAAGTTCTATGAGATGACCTTTCTCCGAACTTGCCGGGGAGGCTCATAATTGAACTCTGGTGGGGCTTACGGGATTCGAACCTGTGACCTACCCGACTTGCAGTCGGGACGTTCTGATCAAACACTTTCTGATAAAGAATTCTTGTCCTCCATAAATATTAATATAATCTCGTAAAATATATTTGACTCTATCAAAAAAAAATGGAGATTGAGGAAAAAAAACCTTTAATAATGTCATAAGTAAAAACAAGTCGCATTAATTTGAAGTTTTCTAAAAATATCATAAATTTCCCTATGGAATTTTTGAATACTCTGACAGAAGTAAACATGTTAATAAAAAATTACCTTCTCCTAAAATTATTTACAAATAGATCATTTTTAAATTTAAGGGGTAACTTGGAGGATTTTCAAAATGTATATTGTTTTAGTCGTATTAGTAACAAAATAAATAAGAGCCTACAATTAACCTAATTTACCAGTATCTTATAATAATGGTATCAGACGATTAAATAAATGGTTTCACTTGACTTTAATGTCATTTCAATCCCGCAGCAAGCGGGAAAGAAATCTAAAAGAATAAGGGATTCACATGAAAAGAGTGTTTTTCAGTTCCTTACCTACTTCTATATGGCAATCAAAAGGCTTATAAATTCTTAATTGAAAATGATTTATTCTTAGGAAGCCAAAAATATTAACATTTTTAATATATTTGATTTTCAAGTTGGAAGAAGATAATGCAAACAGATACAATATATAACTCATTCTATTTCTCAAATACTTAAAAGATGTTTTACGTTATATATCAGCACCTTAAATCATTTTTTAGCATAAGTATAGGATATGACTCCATATAGGTATTAATTATAATGATAAAAACTTTTAGATTGAAACAGAAGGATGGAAGTGAATATCAAAATCTGAACGAACCCAAATTTGTTCTGTTTACCAATGTATTCGATATTTCTAAAAATGGCATTATTTTATTTTTCTTATGCGCTGTTCCTATTGTTTTATATTATCGAACAATCAATTACGAATTTGTTTGGGATGATATTCATCATTTAATCACCAATCAATATCTTAATCCCGTTAATTTTGAGAACCTATCCCATTTCTGGAAAGAAGTACATTGGGGATTATATATTCCGGTAAGCTATACTTTATGGGCTTTCATTAAGGAGTTATCTCTTTTACTTAATCAAACCCCTGATTCCACCCATCTATTTCATCTTGTCAATATCTTATTACATATTATTAATGGATTATTGGTATTTACTTTATTAAGACAATTTATTAAAAATTCTTGGTATGCATTGATTGGTGCACTCTTCTTTTTATTACATCCCATTCAGATAGAAACCGTTGCTTGGATTTCAGAATTTCGTGGCTTACTATCGTTTACTTTCGGGTTTTCAGCCTTGTACCAATACCTAAAAGGGTGTTATTACAAATACAATGATCATGATTTAAAGTTATCCCTACGATATTATATTTATGGTTGGTTACTATTTGTTGCTGCATTGTTAAGCAAACCTTCTATGGTGGTTATACTCTTTTTTGCTCCAATTTTAGAATACTATTTATATCACACTCCGCTAAAAAAACTACTTATTCGAATTTTACCATATTTATTGCCTGTTTTGGTCATCACTATTGTTACAATGCTAGAACAAGGAAATACTGCAACTCATCCTTATCCATTATGGATAAGGCCCTTTGTTTTTAGTGATTCTTTACTTTTCTATTTGAAAAAAATTTTCGTCCCCTTCGATTATGCTGCGTCTTATGGCCGTACCATGATTTATCTAGAGGGAAAATGGTGGTTTTACTCATCCTGGTTATTGTTGTTAGGGTTAGGTGCACTTATGTATAAGTTTCGAAAGAAATACCAATTAATTATCCTAGGTGCAGTTTTATTTGTATTTGGTCTTTTGACGGTATCTGGTTTAATTAGGTTTGATTTTCAGGTATGGTCAAATGTTGCCGACCGTTATATATATATTTCCATGTTTGGTATGGCACTCATCTTATCCTCTTTTCTGGAACAAATGAGTTTTAATAAAAAATATTTTTTTTTGATATCTTCTATATGTTTAGTTGGTCTATCAATGGTTACCTGGCTGCAAATACCTGTTTGGAAAAACGATCTTACATTATGGAGCAACGGTATCAGAATAGTACCTCAAAATTCTTATTCGTGGAATAATAGAGGCGTGTATTATTTTGGACAGAAACAGTATGATGAAGCACTTATTGATTTTCAAAAATCTATCGAATTAGACTCAAACTTTTCTCATCCATATTATAACAAGGGTCTTATCTATATTGAACTCAATAAATATGATGAGGCAATTCTTAATTTAAATCTTGCCATCAGCTTTGATCAAAGTAATGATAAAGATTTTTTTATCAAAAGAGCCGAAACTTATATTCAACTAAAGAGATACGAAAATGCTATTCAGGATTATAATCGTGTAATTGTGATGGGAGGAGGAAATACAGTTTTATACAACCATTTAGGTTTCACAAATTTAATGGCAGGGAGCTACGATTCTGCTATAATGAACTTTAATAAGAGTATTCTTTTAGATCCAAAAAATGAAAGTGCTTATTATAATAGGGGTATTGCTTATACGAATTTGAAAAAATATGATTTAGCTATTCAAGACTATGAAAAGGCTATTCAATTAAACCCACGATATGAAAAGGCTATCAGTGCCTTAGAGATGGTTTCCAAAATTAAACTCAATACTCAGACTGAGAAGTAATTTATGTAAAACCTGATCAGGAAATTATCAATAATATTTTTAAATATTATTGATTCAGGCTGGCACAATCTCTTATCTTAGATGGTGAATACTGAGTTATCTAAACTCTAATGCGGGTTTTAACGCTGTAAAAAGCCATCAAAAAATGTTATATTACATACTATATTCTTGAAAAACGTTTAATAAAAAGTTTGAAAAGTAAACTAGCCAAAAGTAGTGGAATGTTTAATATGAGGAATATATGAATGTTTTTCAAATAAGGGAATTCACCAAAATGAAAAGCTCTCCCAAAATAATGGTTACATATATATACTTCTCTGATAAAACTCAATATTATAATGACAACTACGATAGTAAACCAGATGATTTTTCTTTTTTGAGGTAAATAACTAATCCAATTCAGGAAAAATATAAATGGCATAAAAAGCAGCATATGAACCGTAAAAATGTGTCTCACAAGAGTTGTGACATGAAAAGATGCGATAAGCACAGAGATAATAATCAGTGATAAGAATAATAGAGATTCCTTTTTATGGTGTTTAAAGAATGGAATAAAACCCAAAATTGAAAAAATGAATACCGGATTTGAAACCAAAAGACCCGGGGTATTATTTTCTGTTCCCAACGACCAATTTATATATGAATGGATGTTATTAAAACTTGTAAATAAATTATCAATCCCACTAAAAAAATTGCCGGATAGAGAGGTGAAAAATGATAATTCTTCTTTGAAGAAAGGGTTGTACTTATTGCTTTTCAATATAAGTTCGCCAAACGCTGAATAATTATAGAAAAGCAACAGACCAATAAATAAGCCCATTATAAAGCTGCAAATTATTACCATTTTTATGGTAGACTTGAAGTTTTTAAAGATAGCGTATTGATTTATAGTTATCACATAAAAAAAGAGAGGTATAAAAAATAGTATATTTTGCAATTCTACAATTGTAGCATACCCTAACACAGCCGAAATCGCGTAAAGGTATAATTTCCAATGCTTTGAATTTTTGCTGAATAAAGCCAAGGTTACTGCCAGTGTTACGCTCATCATTGAAGGAGCATGCGAAAACAAGTGGATACTTTCAAGGTGGTTTAGGGTGGCAATACCTGCGATAATCATAACAATCAGACAGGTCCAAAATCTAAATAAAAATATTTTAAAACATATTAAAAAGAGCAGAAGCAATCCAATCACTCCACATATGTTGGGTAATAGGGTTGATGTAATGATATCGAAATTAGGGTTATTGGCTAATTTTTCAGGAATGATTAATTTGATAAAATCTGCATAAGCGAGAAATGGAATTATGCTGAATGCATTTCCAGGCAATCTATCAGAGTATAGTTTCCCATCTTTAACGGCATAGTCTGGCGGGAAAATTAATACCATCCAATATTTTTCAACTGATAATTGATGATCATGGTAGATAGAACTAGCCAAAGCCATATGTCCGCTATCATTGCTTGAATTAATACCGGAAGAGCTGATGAAATAATAAAAATACAGCAAGAAAAGAACCAAAATAAGTATCCATTTTTGCGGATTGGTTAAACTTGCTCCCTTAATATTATAACTTTTACTAAGAATATTTTGTTGCTGATCAACTTTAGTAATTTTCATTGATCTCATATTTGATTTTTACCTTTAAAACCTACATGTTTTATTAAATTATTTGCAAAAACTCGATAATCCTACTTAAAATTTTATCTCTATATTAAGAATATCTTGTAACTACAAATATAACAGAATGCTTCTGATTCAATTTAGTCAAGATATTTATTGATAACCCATCTATCATTTTATAAATATTTCTATTCCATATTCTGTAAAATTAAATATTCAAATAAATATAAGGCTTTTAAATGTAAAAAAATTTAACTTCTACAAAATTGCAATTTGATCAATATCAAAAAGTTACTATTCCGGAAAATATTCTTTAGCTTTTCTATATAAAAATTATCGGTTCGGCGCGCTTCTTACTGCCATTTTTTAAGTGATATAACGGAGATATAAACTTCGGTGGGTCGTACGGGATTCGAACCTGTGACCTCATGCCTGTCAAGCATGCGCTCTAAACCAACTGAGCTAACGACCCTAAGGATTTATGAATTCAGGATCTCCCTGCTTAAAATCGGGACGCTCTAAACCCTGCCTGCGGCAGGCAGGCAACTGAGCTAACGACCCAAAATCTGCGCAAAAATATAAAACTTTCAATTAATTTTTATCATTTTATATAATGTATTTGCTTAATTTAAAACTAATATCTATTTTTGCACTCCCTAAAAAAATTAATTTTAAAAGAAAGAGGTAAAAAATGATTATTATTCCTGTAAAAGAAGGCGAAAATATTGACAGGGTTTTAAAAAAATACAAACGTAAATTTGAAAAAACCGGTGTTGTTAAAGAATTACGTGAAAGACAAAAATTCACTAAGCCATCAATTGTAAATAGAGAGCAACGATTAAAAGCGATTTATATTCAACAACTTAGGCAAAACGAGGAAGGATAATCCTTCGGATCAAGAATAAAATAAAAGAAATATTTGTTTCAGGTTGTTTATGTTGTAACTTTGAAACAGATGTTTCTTTTTTATTTTAAGTATTGACTGAGAAATTCATACAATATATACAGTTTGAGAAAAGATTCTCAACGCATACGATAAAAGCCTACCAAACTGACCTGGATCAGTTCTATCAGTATCTTGATGTTCATTACGATATTAATGACACTAAAGAAATTAACCATCATATTATCCGATCATGGATAGTTCTTTTAATAGAAACCTCGATATCAACACGTTCTGTTAACCGCAAGCTTTCAACTTTAAAAAGCTATTTCAAATTTCTGTTAAAAGAGGGTCTTATAGAAAAAAATCCTATGCAGAAAATAATAGCACCAAAATCATCAAAACGGCTTCCTGTTTTTATTGATCAAGACTCTATAGATTTATTACTTGATGAAATTGATTTTGGCAAAGGCTATTCAGCTTCGCGTGATAAGATAATAATTGAGCTGTTTTATTCCACCGGAATGAGGTTAAATGAGCTGATAAACATTAAAATATCCGACATCAATTTCACTACCAAAACGATAAAAATATTTGGGAAAAGAAACAAAGAGCGTTTGGTACCCTTAAGTTCTGAGTTCAATTTTAATTTATTGGATTATACTGAATCTCTTAAAAAAGAATACCCAGACAGTACTTATTTTTTCGTTACCAATAAAGGTGAGAAACTCTATGAGAAATTTGTATATCGCCTTGTAAATACTTACCTTAGTAAAGTAACTACTATAAACAAAAAAAGCCCACACATATTGCGACATACATTTGCTACTCACATGTTAAACAGCGGTGCTGATTTAAATGCAATAAAAGAAATCCTCGGTCATGCCAATTTATCTGCTACACAAGTATATACGCATAACACGATCGAGAAACTGAAATCAATATATAATCATGCCCATCCAAAGGCTTAAAGAAAGGAGATGAATTATGAAAGTAAGCATCAATTCGGTACATTTTAAGACAGACAAAAAATTGGATTTATTTATTACAGAAAAGCTTAACAAACTAGCGACAATTCATACTGATCTGATCGGAAGCGATGTTATGTTAAAGCTTGCCAACACGGATAATCCTGATAATAAAATTATAGAAATCAGATTATTGATTAAAGGCAATGATATTTTTGCAAAGAAACAGAGTAAAAGTTTTGAAGAAGCGACTGATCTTGCAATTGACGCCTTAAAAAAACAACTAAAAAAACACAAAGAAAAACTAAAAAATTAAAAAATCATAAGTTGAACAAAAAATATATAAATTCTTTGTTTATTAATTTTTAATATGTATTTTTGCAGACCTTTTTAAGAAGAGGTCTGTTTTTTGTTTAATGAGCATTGATTAATCTGCTAATATTGAGTTAATTGAAGGAGTTAATATAGTTGCCTGTAAACGAATATATTAATAATTCTAAATACGAATAAAGGCCGATATAGCTCAGTTGGTAGAGCAGCTGATTTGTAATCAGCCGGTCGGCGGTTCGAGCCCGTCTATCGGCTCAATTCAAAAAAATTGAATAATAATCGTTGGGGAGATTCCAGAGCGGTCAAATGGGGCAGACTGTAAATCTGTTGGCGCAGCCTTCGGAGGTTCGAATCCTCCTCTCCCCACAACAATTTTAGTGAATCGAGCATTAATCAGACTTTTAGGCTCAAAAATTGCGGGAGTAGCTCATTTGGTAGAGCGAAAGCCTTCCAAGCTTTAGGTGGCGGGTTCGAGCCCCGTCTCCCGCTCAAAAGCCGATGTAGCTCAGTGGTAGAGCACTTCCTTGGTAAGGAAGGGGTCACGAGTTCAACTCTCGTCATTGGCTCTAAATCGAAAATATTAATATTAAATCATATTTTAAAACATAATTTAAACACTTTTGTTATGGCCAAAGAAAAATTTGATCGCGCGAAACCGCATGTTAACATTGGAACCATTGGTCACGTTGACCACGGTAAAACTACGTTGACTGCTGCGATTACACTCAATCTACAAGCTTTAGGGTTAGCCGAATTTAAATCCTTTGATTCAATTGATAACGCTCCTGAAGAAAGAGAAAGAGGGATCACTATCAACACTGCACATGTTGAGTATTCTACTTACAACAGACATTATGCACACGTTGACTGTCCGGGTCACGCGGATTACGTTAAAAACATGGTTACAGGGGCTGCCCAAATGGACGGTGCTATCCTTGTTGTTGCCGCTACTGACGGTCCAATGCCTCAAACACGTGAACATATCCTTTTAGCCCGTCAGGTTGGCGTGCCTAAATTGGTTGTTTTCATGAATAAAGTTGACATGGTTGACGATGAAGAGCTTCTCGAACTTGTTGACATGGAAATCAGGGATCTTTTGACTTTCTATAAATTTGATGGTGAAAACACTCCAGTTATTCAAGGTTCAGCATTAGGTGCATTGAATGGTGAAGAAAAATGGGTTGCAAAAGTTATGGAATTGATGGAAGCTTGTGATACATGGATTCCATTGCCTCCACGTGATATTGACAAACCATTCTTAATGCCGGTTGAGGATGTATTCTCAATTACTGGTCGAGGAACAGTTGCTACAGGAAGAATTGAATCAGGTATCATAAATACCGGTGATGCAGTTGATATCATTGGTATGGGTGCTGAGAAATTAAAATCAGTTGTTACCGGAGTTGAAATGTTCAGAAAAATTCTTGATAGAGGTGAAGCTGGTGACAATGCCGGTTTACTTTTAAGAGGAATTGACAAAGATGAGATTACAAGAGGTATGGTTATTGCCAAAACCGGTACTGTAACTCCTCACAAACATTTCAAAGCAGAGGTTTACATCCTGAAAAAAGAAGAAGGTGGTCGTCATACTCCATTTCACAACAAATATCGTCCACAATTCTATTTCAGAACTACCGACGTTACTGGTGAAATTATGCTTCCTGAAGGAGTTGAAATGGTTATGCCAGGTGACAACTTAACTATTAATGTACAATTAATTTCAGAAATTGCAATGCACCAAGGTCTTCGTTTCGCTATCCGTGAAGGTGGCAGAACTGTTGGAGCTGGTCAGGTAACTGAAATCATTAGTTAATAAAAACTATATTGACAGATAAAGGTATTCTGCTTTAGGCAGTTACCTTTATCTGTCATATAAAAACATGTTTAAATAAACGGGTGTAGCTCAATTGGTAGAGTAGTGGTCTCCAAAACCATTGGTTGTGGGTTCAAATCCTACCACCCGTGCAAAAATATTAGATAAATGGCTAAATTATTAAAGTTCAATTACATTAAAGACAGCTACGATGAACTAGTTCATAAAGTGGCTTGGCCGACTTGGAGTGAATTGCAAAATAGTGCAATCGTGGTATCCATTGCTTCCCTTATAATAGCATTTGTTATTTATTTGATGGATATGTCATTTCAAACAATATTAGAGACTTTTTATAGTCTGTTCTAGTATTTGGTATCTAATATTTTATTTGATAATAAATCAATAATAATTCCAGAGTTAGTATGAGCGAACAAATAAAAAAATGGTATGTTGTTCGGGCGATTAGTGGAAAAGAAAAAAAGGTAAAAGAATACCTTGAGAATGAAATTAATCGACTGAACCTTAATGATTATATATCGCAAGTACTGATTCCGACCGAAAAAGTTTATCAGGTTAGGAAGGGAAAAAAAATCAGCAAAGAAAGAAACTATTTCCCTGGTTACGTTCTAATTGAAGCAATATTGGTTGGTGAAGTTCCACACATTATTAAAAGTATACCTAATGTTTTGGGATTTCTGGGAACTAAAGGAGAAGCCGATCCAATCCGTCAATCCGAAGTTAATAGGATACTCGGAAAAGTTGATGAATTAGCCGAACAAGGCGAGGAAGCAAACATTCCTTACATCGTAGGCGAATCGGTTACTGTTATAGATGGCCCTTTCAACAGTTTTAGCGGAATCATTGAAGAAATCAATGAGGAAAAGAAAAAGTTGAAAGTAATGGTGAAAATTTTCGGTAGAAAAACACCGCTTGAACTTGGATTTATGCAAGTTGAAAAGGAATAAGATTATCAAATATTTAGCCCAATTATAAACTCTATAAGTTTAAAACAAAATGGCAAAAGAAGTTAGTGGATTAATTAAACTACAAATTAAAGGTGGTGCTGCAAATCCTTCTCCTCCGGTAGGTCCTGCATTAGGAGCTAAAGGGGTTAATATTATGGAATTTTGCAAGCAGTTTAATGCTCGTACACAAGATCAGGCTGGTAAAATTATCCCTGTGATTATTACGGTGTACAAAGACAAATCCTTTGATTTTATTATAAAAACACCCCCGGTAGCTGTTCAAATCATGGAGGCCGCGAAAATTAAAAAAGGTTCACCTGAGTCAAACAGAACCAAAGTTGCTACCATTACTTGGGAACAAGTAACTGCAATTGCGGAATCAAAAATGGTTGACATGAATGCTTTTACAATTGATTCGGCAGCTAAAATGGTTGCAGGAACTGCTCGGAGTATGGGTGTTAGAATAAAAGGACAAGCGCCTTTTGCTAAAAACTAAATGCAGTTGCGTTTAGCTTATTAGTCAATAATTATTTAAGCAATTAGAAAATGACTAAAATTACAAAAAAAAGAAAAGAAGCCATAGCGAAATACAATAAGGACGAAGTCTATACACTCGACAAAGCTATTGAAGTAGTAAAGGATTTAACCTATACCAAATTTGATGCTTCAGTTGACATAGATGTTCGACTTGGTGTAGATCCAAGAAAAGCAAACCAGATGGTTAGAGGAACTGTAACCTTGCCTCATGGCACAGGTAAAACAATTCGCGTTTTGGTGCTTTGTACTCCCGATAAGGAAGAAGAAGCTAAGGCTGCTGGCGCTGATTATTACGGTCTTGATGAGTATATTGATAAGATTAAAGGTGGATGGACAGATATAGACGTTGTAATTACAATGCCTAGTGTGATGGCGAAAGTTGGTGCCTTAGGTCGAATTCTTGGACCTCGTGGACTGATGCCTAATCCAAAAACCGGTACTGTTACCATGGAAGTAGGAAAAGCAGTAAATGACGTGAAAGCAGGTAAAATTGATTTCAAAGTTGATAAATTTGGTATTATACATGCAGGAATTGGCAAAGTATCTTTTGATAAAGCACAACTGTTGGATAATTCAAAAGAGTTTATCAATTCAATTATCAAGTTAAAACCAACTGCTGCTAAAGGCACTTACGTTAAAAGTATCTATATGTCCAGTACCATGAGTCCTGGTATACAAATTGAACCAAAATCAGCAACCTTATAATTGACTGGTAAATAGAATTTTTAGTTATGACAAGAGAAGAAAAAAATCAGTTTATCGAGTCTTTAACGCAAGATCTGAATAACAGTAAGTATTTTTATATCGCTGATATTTCCGACTTAAACTCCGAAGCAACTACACGCTTAAGAGGAATGTGTTTTAAAAAAGACATTAAACTGAAGATGGTTAAAAACACCTTGCTTCGAATAGCAATGGAAAAAACCAATAAAGACTTAGAACCTCTTTACGATGTTCTTAAGGGAACTACTTCACTAATGTTCGCAGAGGCTGGCAATACGCCGGCAGTATTAATTAAAGAGTTTAGAAAAAAGAGCGATCGTCCGATTTTAAAAGGTGCTTATGTTGAAGAGATGACATACATCGGGGATAATCAACTTGACTTTTTGATTAATATTAAATCTAAAAATGAACTTCTTGGAGAACTCATCGGATTACTTCAATCTCCTGCAAAAAATGTTATTTCAGCATTACAATCAGGCGGTCAAACATTAACCGGTGTACTCAAAACATTATCAGAAAGGCCTGAATAATAGGCTTTAAGTACTTAAAGATTAAATTAAAAACAATTAAAAACAAAAATAAAATGGCAGATTTAAAAGCTTTTGCAGAACAATTGGTTAACTTAACAGTAAAAGAAGTTAATGAATTAGCTGGTATTCTTAAAAATGAATATGGTATTGAACCAGCAGCAGCAGCAGTGGCTGTAGCAGCTCCAGGTGCAACTGAAGAAGTAGCAGCAGAAGAACAAACCTCATTCGACGTAATTCTAACCGCAGCTGGACAATCAAAACTAGCAGTAGTTAAATTGGTTAAAGAACTTACAAGTTTAGGTCTTAAAGAATCTAAAGAATTAGTTGATTCAGCACCAAAAGCAATCAAAGAAGGTGTTAGTAAAGACGAAGCTGAAGCTCTAAAAAGTCAGTTAGAAGAAGCAGGTGCTGAGGTTGAGGTTAAGTAAGTAGTTAAGCATTATTTACTGATTAGAGAGACGAAGACTATCTTCTAATTATTATTGGATTTCGAGTCTGCTTCTGGATTTTGGTAATAAATTAAACTACTAACCAGTCCGCATTAGGCGGGCTAAAACTTGAAAACCTTGACAATTCAAAAAACTGAAAGAATAAACTTCGCATCAACCCGCATACACACGGAATACCCTGATTTTCTGGATATTCAATTAAAATCTTTTCAGGATTTTTTCCAATTGGAAACAAATCCTGAAAATCGTGTGAATGAAGGTTTGTATAAAGTTTTCGCAGAAAACTTTCCAATAACTGATGCTAGAAATAATTTTGTTCTCGAATTCCTGGATTATTTTGTAGATCCTCCCAGGTATTCAATCGCAGAATGTATTGAAAGAGGGCTCACTTATAGTGTGCCCCTTAAAGCAAAACTTAAACTTTATTGTACAGATCCCGATCACGAGGACTTTGAGACCATCATCCAGGATGTATATCTTGGTATGATACCTTACATGACCCCAAAAGGAACATTTGTAGTTAATGGAGCTGAAAGGGTTGTTGTTTCTCAACTTCACAGATCACCAGGGGTGTTTTTCGGTACCAATTATCACGCAAACGGATCCCAATTGTTTTCTGCCCGTATTATCCCTTTTAAAGGATCGTGGATGGAATTCACAACCGATATTAATAATGTAATGTATGCTTACATCGACCGAAAGAAGAAACTTCCGGTAACTACATTATTACGGGCAATTGGTTTCGAAAGTGATAAAGATATCCTTGAAATATTTAATTTGGCTGAAACTGTAAAAGTTAGTAAAGCAGCATTAAAAAGAGTTGTCGGACGTAAGTTGGCAGCTCGTGTATTAAGGTCTTGGATCGAGGACTTTGTTGATGAAGATACCGGTGAAGTTGTTTCAATTGAAAGAACTGAAGTTATCATTGATAGAGAGACTGAACTTGAAAATAAGCACATCGATTTAATCGTTGATGCCGGAATCAAGACTATCTTAATTCATCGTGATGACATTAATACTTCTGACTATAGCATTATCTTTAACACACTTCAAAAAGATACAGCCAACTCAGAAAAAGAAGCTGTTGAATTTATCTACAGACAGTTAAGAAATGCTGAGCCTCCTGATGAAGAAACAGCCAGAGGCATTATAGATAAACTCTTTTTCTCAGATAAGCGTTACGATTTAGGTGATGTTGGAAGATATAGAATCAATAAAAAACTAGGTACGGATACACCTCCTGAAACTAAAGTATTGACTAAGGAAGATATTATTTCTATTATAAAATATCTTATTGATTTAATTAATGCCAAAGCTGATGTTGATGATATCGACCACTTAAGTAATCGTAGAGTTAGAACTGTAGGAGAGCAATTATATGCTCAATTTGGTGTTGGATTAGCCCGAATGGCACGAACGATCAGAGAGAGAATGAATGTGCGCGACAATGAGGTTTTCACCCCAACTGATCTGATTAATGCTAAAACCTTATCTTCAGTTATTAATTCATTTTTTGGAACCAACCAGCTTTCACAATTCATGGATCAAACCAATCCTTTATCAGAGGTTACACACAAACGTCGTGTTTCTGCTTTAGGTCCGGGTGGATTATCACGTGAACGTGCAGGTTTTGAGGTTCGTGATGTTCATTACACCCACTACGGGCGATTATGTACAATCGAAACTCCTGAAGGACCAAATATTGGTTTGATTTCTTCATTATGCGTATTTGCAAAAATAAATAAACTTGGTTTTATCGAAACTCCTTACAGAAATGTAATTGAAGGGAAAATCGAAAAAGATGCTGAGCCCATTTATTTAAGTGCTGAAGAAGAAGAGAAAAAAATCATCGCTCAGGCAAGTACATTGCTTAAAGAAGACGGTCAAACTTTCCAAAGAGATAAAGTAAAGGCTAGATATTTAGCTGATTACCCAATTATCGAAAAGGAAAAAGTGGATTTAATCGATATTGCGCCTAATCAAATTGCATCTATCGCAGCTTCGTTGATTCCTTTCTTGGAACATGATGATGCTAACCGTGCTTTGATGGGATCAAATATGATGCGCCAGGCTGTGCCTTTATTAAATTCTGAAAGCCCAATTGTTGGAACAGGAATTGAAGGTCAGGTTGTTCGTGATTCACGTGTTTTGATTAATGCTGAAGGAACTGGTATTGTTGAGCATGTTGATGCAGACGAGATTAAAATTAGGTACGAAAGAACGGATGATGAAAGACTTGTAAGTTTTGAAGATGATGTAAAAACTTATAAACTTACCAAATTCACTCGTACCAATCAAAATACAAGTATCAATTTACGCCCGATTGTGAGAAGAGGCGATAAAGTAACCAAAGGACAAGTATTGTGCGAAGGTTATGCAACTCAAAAAGGTGAATTGGCATTAGGACGTAACCTGATGGTTGCTTTTATGCCATGGAAAGGTTATAACTTTGAGGATGCTATCGTAATTTCCGAACGCGTTGTAAAAGAAGACATCTTTACTTCTGTGCATATTGAAGAATTTACACTTGAAGTTAGGGATACAAAACGTGGAATTGAGGAATTAACAAATGACATTCCTAACGTTAGTGCCGAAGCTACCAAAGATTTGGATGAAAATGGATTGATCAGGATTGGTGCTGAAGTTAACGAAGGAGATATCCTCATAGGAAAAATTACTCCGAAAGGAGAAAGTGATCCTACCCCTGAAGAAAAACTATTACGTGCAATTTTCGGCGATAAAGCTGGTGACGTGAAGAATGCTTCACTTAAAGCACCGCCTTCATTAAAAGGAGTTGTAGTTGATAAAAAGTTATTCTCAAGAGTTATCAAAGACCGAAAATCCAAAGTTCGTGAAAAAGAAATTATTCAGGCATTGGAAGACGAGCACTTAAGAGATGCAGCCGAGTTAAAAGAAAAACTTGTTGAGAAACTTAATGTACTTGTTATTGGTAAAACTTCACAAGGTGTTTATAATAACTTTAAAGAGGAAGTCATTCCTAAGAAATCAAAATTCACTCAAAAATTATTGCTGGGCGTTGATTATTCCAATATCAATCCAAATAAATGGACAACTGATAAGGATAAAAACGATTTAATCAAATCCCTTATCAATAATTACAATATTAAGCATAAAGAATTACTTGGTGTTTTCAATCGAAAAAGATTTGTAGCAACCGTCGGTGATGATCTTCCAAATGGAATTATTCAGATGGCAAAAGTTTATGTAGCTAAAAAACGTAAACTTAAAGTGGGAGATAAAATGGCCGGTCGTCACGGTAATAAAGGTATAGTTGCAAAAATTGTACGTGAAGAAGACATGCCATTCCTTGATGATGGAACTCCGGTTGATATTGTCTTAAATCCGTTAGGTGTACCTTCTCGTATGAACTTGGGTCAGATTTATGAAACAGTTCTGGGATGGGCAGGCAAAAAAATGGGTGTTAAATTTGCGACCCCAATTTTCGACGGTGCCAGTATCGATCAAATTAACGAGTACATGCGAAATGTAGGTTTACCCGAAAATGGTAAAGTTTATTTGCACGACGGTGGAACCGGTAAACGATTTGATCAACCTGCAACGGTTGGTTACATCTACATGCTAAAACTTCACCATATGGTCGATGATAAAATGCATGCCCGTTCTATCGGACCGTATTCACTTATAACTCAGCAACCATTGGGCGGTAAAGCTCAATTTGGAGGTCAGAGATTTGGTGAAATGGAGGTTTGGGCTTTAGAAGCATTCGGTGCTGCTAATGTTTTACAAGAAATCCTTACCGTAAAATCAGATGATGTAATCGGTAGAGCCAAAGCTTACGAAAGTATTGTAAAAGGTGAAAATATGCCGACCCCAGGCTTACCAGAATCCTTTAACGTTTTAGTACACGAATTACAGGGCCTTGGCTTAAATGTAACTTTTGATTAAAACATTCTTGCGTAGGGATACTTAATGTATCTCTACGCATAAAATTTTGTTCTTTACAAATTCAATTTAAATTCATCATATGGCTTTTCGAAAAGAAAATACCGGTACCGGAACATTCACAAAAATGACCATCAGTCTTGCTTCTCCTGAAGCAATCCTTGAAAAATCAAGTGGAGAAGTTCTTAAACCCGAAACCATTAACTATCGTACCTACAAACCTGAACGCGACGGGCTTTTTTGCGAAAGAATTTTCGGGCCTGTAAAAGACTGGGAATGTCATTGCGGTAAGTATAAAAGGATTCGATACAAAGGTATTGTTTGTGATCGTTGCGGAGTAGAAGTTACTGAAAAGAAAGTTAGACGTGAACGTATTGGTCATATTCAACTTGTTGTTCCTGTTGCACATATATGGTACTTCAGATCATTACCTAATAAAATAGGTGCTTTACTTGGTTTACAAACCAAGAAACTTGACATGATCATTTATTATGAACGCTATATTGTTATCAACGCAGGGATAAAAGCAGCTGAAGGTGTCAATTATCTTGACTTTCTGACAGAAGAAGAATATTTCGAGATTATTGAAAGTCTTCCGGCTGAAAATCAATATTTGGACGATTCGGATCCGGATAAATTCATTGCAAAAATGGGTGCCGAAGCAATTCATGACCTTTTGGCCAGATTAGATCTTGACACCATGTCATTTGATCTTCGTCATAAAGCGAATACCGAAACATCTCAGCAACGTAAAGCCGAAGCGTTAAAGCGTCTTCAGGTTTTTGAAGCATTTCGTGATGCAAGGACCAGGATCGAAAACAGACCTGAATGGATGATTGTGAAGGTAGTACCTGTTATTCCACCTGAACTTCGACCATTGGTTCCACTAGATGGCGGCCGTTTTGCTACATCCGACTTAAATGACTTGTATCGTCGTGTTATTATTCGTAAT
This sequence comes from Bacteroidota bacterium, assembly GCA_018816945.1. NCBI lineage: Bacteria > Pseudomonadati > Bacteroidota > Bacteroidota bacterium. The sequence goes on from JAHIVC010000101.1 coordinate 20,476, forward strand.
AACCGTTTAAAACGATTAATTGAAATCAAAGCTCCTGATGTAATCATGCGAAACGAAAAACGTATGCTTCAAGAAGCCGTTGATTCATTATTTGATAACTCAAGAAAAGCAAACTCGGTTAAAACAGAATCGAACAGGGCACTGAAATCATTAAGCGATAGTTTAAAAGGGAAACAAGGACGATTCCGTCAGAACTTACTTGGAAAACGTGTCGACTATTCAGGTCGTTCTGTAATTGTTGTTGGACCCAATTTAAAACTTAACGAGTGTGGTATTCCGAAAGATATGGCTTCTGAATTATTCAAACCATTTATCATTCGAAAAATGCTTGAAAGAGGCATTGTTAAAACCGTAAAATCAGCTAAGAAAATTGTTGATCGTAAAGATCCTGTTGTTTGGGATATACTCGAAAATATTTTGAAAGGCCATCCGGTCATGCTGAACCGTGCTCCTACCCTTCACCGATTAGGTATTCAGGCCTTCCAGCCTAAATTAATTGAAGGAAAGGCGATACAGTTGCACCCATTGGTTTGTACGGCTTTCAACGCCGACTTTGACGGTGACCAAATGGCTGTTCACGTTCCGTTAGGAAACGCAGCAATTCTGGAAACCCAAATTTTAATGCTTGCATCCCACAACATTTTAAATCCAGCGAACGGTGCCCCTATCACAGTGCCATCTCAGGACATGGTTTTAGGATTGTATTACATGACCAAAGGCAGAAAAAGTACTCCTGAACATATTGTTAAAGGTGAAGGATTTAGATTCTATTCACCGGAAGAAGTAATCATTGCTTATAACGAGAAAAAAATTGACTTGCACGCGATGATCAGCGTTAAAACAAATGACGTTGAGAATAATGTTATAGTCAACAAAATGATTGATACTACTGTTGGTCGGGTTCTATTCAATCAGGTAGTTCCTGAAGGTTATGGTTATATCAATCAGCTTCTTACTAAAAAGGCATTAAGGGACATTATCGGAGACGTTGTTAGAAAAACCGGAACTGCCATAACTACTGAATTCCTCGACAATATCAAAGAACTTGGATTTAATATGGCTTTTGAAGGTGGTTTATCTTTCAATTTAGGTGATGTATTAATCCCTGAAGAAAAAGTTCAGTTGGTTAAAAATGCAAATTTAGAAGTTGAAGAAGTAATGAATAACTATAATTTGGGATTCATTACCAATAACGAACGCTATAATCAAATTATTGATATTTGGACACATACCAACTCACAACTTACACATACCTTGATGGCCCAGATTTCTAAAGATCAGCAAGGCTTCAATTCAGTATATATGATGCTGGATTCTGGAGCTCGGGGATCAAAAGAACAAATTCGTCAGTTATCAGGTATGAGGGGATTAATGGCTAAACCACAAAAATCAGGTGCTACCGGAGGCGAAATTATTGAAAATCCGATTCTTTCAAATTTTAAAGAAGGATTATCAGTACTTGAGTATTTTATCTCAACTCACGGTGCACGTAAAGGTTTAGCTGATACAGCACTTAAAACAGCTGACGCCGGTTATCTGACCCGACGTTTGGTTGATGTTGCACAAGATGTTATCATATCTGAACAAGATTGTGGTACTTTACGTGGATTAACAATTACAGCTCTGAAAAAGAGTGAGGAAACTGTTGAATCGTTATACGATAGAATTCTTGGAAGGACTACCGTTCACGACATCTATCATCCAATAACCGAAGAATTAATAATCAAAGCCGGTAAAGAATTAACCGAAGATATAGCCGAAATTATTGAAGCATCACCAATTGAAGCAGTTGAAATTCGTTCGGTATTAACCTGCGAATCAAAACTTGGGGTATGTACCAAATGTTATGGTCGTAACCTTGCTTCAGGTAGAATGGTTCAGAAAGGTGAATCTGTTGGTGTAATTGCTGCTCAATCAATTGGAGAGCCAGGTACGCAGTTAACATTACGTACATTCCACGTTGGGGGTACTGCTTCAAACATTACAATTTCTTCAAAAATTGAAGCTAAATTCGATGGTATCATTGAAATTGACGAATTACGATCTGTTGAATACACTAATACTGAAGGAAGTAAATTCGATGTAGTTGTCGGTCGATCTGCAGAAATGCGAATTATTGACAAGAAAACACAAATAGTGCTTACTTCCGGAAATATTCCTTACGGATCATCTCTGCTGGTAAAAAATAATACAGAGATCAAAAAAGGTACCTTGATTAGCACTTGGGATCCTTATAATGCTGTTATTTTATCAGATGTAAATGGTAAAATTGTCTTCAATAATGTGATCGAAGGATTAACCTATCGTGTTGAATCAGATGAGCAAACCGGATACAAGGATAAGGTGGTTATTGAATCACGTTCAAAATCAAAAAATCCCAGTATGTCTATATTGAATTCTGACGATATTGAAATCAGATCGTATGACATTCCTGTAGGATCTCACATTATTGTTAATGACGGAGCAAAAGTTATAGCTGGTGAAATCCTGGTTAAAATTCCTAGAGCAATTGGAAAATCAGGTGATATCACCGGTGGTCTTCCAAGGGTAACAGAATTATTTGAAGCTCGAAACCCTTCTGATCCTGCTGTTGTTTCAGAAATTGATGGTGTAGTATCTTTCGGTAAAAAACTTAAACGTGGTAACCGTGAGGTTATCATCACCTCAAAAACCGGTGAAGAAAAGAGATATCTTATTTCAACAAGTAAACAAATCCTGGCACAGGAAAATGATTATGTGAAAGCCGGAACACCATTATCAGAAGGTGTAATGACTCCGGCAGATATTCTTGCAATTAAAGGACCAATGAAGGTTCAGGAATATATTGTTAACGAAATTCAGGAAGTTTACAGATTGCAAGGTGTTAAAATCAATGATAAACATTTTGAAGTCATCGTTCGTCAAATGATGCGTAAAGTTGAAGTTGCTGATCCTGGTGATACAAAATTCCTTGAAGGAGAACTGGTTAACAAAATATCTTTCATGGACGAGAATGATGAAATTTTTGGAAAGAAAGTAATTATTGACTCAGGAGAATCTGATAATTTTAAAGCAGGACAAATTGTAAGTGCCCGTAAATTAAGAGATGAGAACTCTATGTTGAAACGTAAGGATAAGAAACTTATCGAATCAAGAGATGCTCAACCTGCAACTGCTCGTCAGATTTTACAGGGAATAACAAGGGCTTCATTACAAACAAATAGCTTTATTTCAGCTGCTTCATTCCAGGAAACAACCAAAGTTCTTACGCAGGCATCAATAATGGCCAAAACTGACTATTTAATGGGCTTGAAAGAGAACGTAATTGTTGGTCATAAAATTCCTGCTGGAACAGGACTTCGTGAATATCAAAATATCCTTACTGGTTCGAAAGAAGAGTATGATGCAATGATGGCTGCAAAAAAAGCAGTTGAGGTTTAATTTAAAAATTCGCTTTATGAATGATTCAAATAATCAAAAACAAATAAATATTGAATTGAGTGAGGAAATTGCTGAAGGTATTTATTCAAATCTCGCAATGATAACTCATTCTAATGCCGAATTTGTTGTTGATTTTATTAAAATGATGCCTGGTGTTCCAAAAGCTAAGGTTAAATCGAGGGTAATTTTAACTCCTCAACATGCCAAAAGACTGCTTCGGGCACTTCAGGATAACATTTCAAAATTTGAATCCATACATGGTAATATTATAGAATCAAATGCGGGTGAAGGCCTTCCACCAATTAGTTTTGGCGGTCCCACGGCCCAAGCATAATAAAACAAAAAAAGTGTTACTATTTAGTAGCACTTTTTTTTTGACACCCTTCAGGGTGTCACCCCTGAAAATCAAAAAGTTTCAAATCACCCTCCTGTTCAACACAATCAATAATTTTCTTTTTAAACTTCCAACAAGTCATTTGCCTATACTCAAGCTTCTTTGATAGCTCGTAAGTTGAGATACCCGGTTCTTTGCAAACGCTATAAGCAATTTGAAATGCATCAACAATATCAATTTTACAGTGATGAAAAATTGTGTGTGCCGTAGCCGACTCTTCAGACTTACATTTTGTACATCTTCTCGAATAACTGCTTTTTCCTTTACAAAAATTAGTATGTCCGCATTTACGGCATTTAAATCCATCCTGCCATTTAAGTTCTGCCAAATATTTCAGACATTTATCATTATCTGAAAATTTGTCATTAAATTGACTTATATCAAGATTGTACATTAAGATGCTCATATTATGCTTATTACATTATTCTTATTCGTGACAATTAATTAAACTGGAACAATTATTGATACAAAAATAAAAAAAATAGTGATATTAATGCGATTTAATATTGAATAATATATATCTTTGTATAAAAATTAATATTTACAAAAATGAGAACACTTAATTTAATTACTTTAATGCTGGTTGGGGTTTTATCTTTTGGCTGTGCATCTGCTAATAGCAATGAAAAAAAAGATGTAAGTAAATCTGAAGCCAAAACTAATAAGGATGGTAAAATATTACCCGAACATTTAACCTACGAATCATTTAAAGAAAAGGTATGGGATTTTGAATCTAGTCCTACCGAATGGGTTTATAAAGGAACCGAGCCTTGTATTATTGACTTCTATGCTGATTGGTGCAATCCATGTAAAATGATTGCTCCCATTATGGAAGAACTCGCAATCAATTATGAAGGAAAAGTGAAAATTTACAAAATAGATACTCAAACCGAACAAAAATTGGCCTCTGTTTTTCAAATTACCGGAATCCCTGCCATACTTTTTGTACCTGCAACAGGACAACCTATGAAGCAAACAGGTGCAATGTCGAAAGAGTATTATGAACAAGTAATAAAAGAGTTCTTGCTATCCACACCTCAAAAAGGGAACGCAACAAGTCAAAAATAATTTAACAGCGCAAAACATCACATAAAATGGAACATTTAACGAAACAAACTTTTTTAGATAAAGTATTTAATTACGAAGAAAATAAAGATTGGAAATTTGAAGGCAAATTACCATGTTTAATCGATTTTTACGCTGATTGGTGCGGCCCTTGTAAAATGGTTGCCCCAATACTAGATGAATTATCGAAAGAATATGAAGGTAAAGTGAATATTTATAAAGTTGACACAGAAGCTGAGCAGGAATTAGCTGCTGCATTTGGAATAAGAAGCATTCCTTCAATGTTATTCTGTCCACAGGATGGTCAACCACAAATGGCACAAGGAGCCTTACCAAAAGACTCTTTAAAACAAGCTATTGAAGAAGTTCTTTTAAAAACTGTATCAGCAAAATAATTGATTAAAAATTAGCAGGTTAAAAGGCCGTGATTTTTGTCACGGCTTTTTTTTTATTTTTGCACAAGCTTGATAACAGATAATTTATGGATAAAATTCTTTTAAGTACAGCATACCTCCCTCCCATCAATTATCTTTCGTGCATTGCCCTTGCAGATGAAATCACAATTGAAGCTCATGAAACCTATACTAAGCAAACTTTTAGAAATCGAAGCCATATTTATTCTCCCAATGGGTTACAAGCATTGATTATTCCAATTAACAAAGTGAATGGCAATCATACAAAAACCATCGATATTCAAATTTCGGATCATTCTGATTGGCGATTACATCATTGGAAATCGTTGCAAACTGCCTATAATACTTCCGCCTTTTTTATTTATTACAAAGATGAAATCCGGAAAACATTGCAATTTCCTTCATCGAAATTATTTGAGTACAACTTGCATGTTTTAAATTTTCTTTTGAATGAGATTGGAATAAAGAATACGATTAAAATCAGTGAAGATTACATTAATAATCCTTCTGAAATTGTAGATTTAAGAACAAGTATCAGTCCCAAAAGCAAAGTTTCAATAAACAATCCGCAGTATTATCAACTTTACAGTCAAAAATATGGCTTCCTCGAAAACTTAAGTATTCTGGATTTATTATTTAACGAAGGTCCCAATACTTTAAACTATTTGCAATCAATGGTTCAGAAATAATTATTCGGGGTATTCAATTCTTACATGATAAATATTCAATAGTTTTTTCTTTAGGATTTCTTTAATTTTTGTGATCTCACGGAAAGTAATATTTGAGTCAATAAATTGATTAGCGTCAATTTGCTTTTCGATAATACTTTCAACAAGCTTATTTAAAGATTCTTCGGTTGGAACCTTAATGCTTCTTGATGCAGCCTCAACAGAATCGGCCATCATAACCACAGCAGTTTCGCGGCTCATCGGAATTGGTCCCGGATATGAGTACAATTTCTCATCAATATTTTTAGCTTCTTTACTGTTCATTTTCATATGGTAAAAATACTCCACCTTTCTACTCCCCTGATGCGTGACGATGAAATCAATCACTTGTTTAGGCAGATCGTATTTAGTGGCAAGTTCTACACCTCTATAGATATGATCAACAATAATTTTAGCGCTTTGATCTGGAGTCAACTTATCGTGAGGATTGATTCCAGATGATTGATTTTCTATAAAATATACAGGTGCATCCATTTTTCCTATATCATGGTAAAGGGCCCCTGTTCTGGCCAGTAAGGTATTTCCACCGATCTCAAATAATATTTCTTCTGCTAAGTTTGCTACCTGCATTGAATGCTGAAAGGTACCCGGTGCTTTCGACGACAATTCCCGTAATAATTTATTATTTGTGTTAGAAAGTTCTATTAAGGTTACGTCTGTAATTAATCCAAAAACCTTTTCAAACAGATAAATCAATGGGTAAGAGAACAAGGTTAGGACTGCACTTCCGCCAAATAACAAGAAAGAAGTCCAATCAATGCCTTTAAAGCTTCCTTCCTGTACTAAGCTTAATCCTAAGTATACGGTCGAATAAGTTACAAATATCATCAATGAACTCCTAAAAAACTGAGCCCTGCGCTGCAACTGCACAACACTGATGATTGCAATGATTCCAGCTATAAGTTGAAGAAAGACAAATTCAAAACTATTAGGCACTAAAAATCCAATGATAATAATGGTGATAATATGCACATACAAAGCCGGTCGTGTATCAAAAAATGATCTTATAATTAAAGGAATAATACAAATAGGCACCAAATATAAATATCCGACATTGTATTTAATAACCAAACTGGTAATGAATACCATCATAATAATCAACAATAAAATCAAGGCAATTTTAATGTTATCAAAAAATATTTCTCTCCTGAAGTATAACAGAAAGAAGAATAATACAACCATTGATATTGAAATCAGGATAAGTTGCCCTAATAAAATTACATAGTATGTTGATGCAGAGCCCAATTGTTGTTCATACTCCTTCTTCATCGATTCTAAAATTTGAAATTTGTCCGACGATACCAACTCCCCTTTTGAAATAATTCTTTCGCCCGTTTGAACCATACCGCGCATAAGAGATAACTTGCTCAATTGCAATTGTTTTTCTTCCTCAGTTTTTACTTTATTATATTTAATATTTATAAAAAGTGTATTTTCAAGCGTGCTCAACAATATGCTTTGATCTAGTCTTGAATTTCCGGTGACCGCTTTTTGAAAATAGTCGTACGCTGATTGAATACTAAAGACTTCACTAAATCGCTTTTCTTCAGCTTTATTGCCTTTTATCATTACGAATAGTTCTTGTTTGGTCACATCCACAATTTCTGCTAAATTTTCAATAATGCCAACGGTGATAACCGAATCAAAAATCATACTGCATCTGTACCAATTCAAATTCTTTTTTTGCTCGCTCATAGGCGAATCTTTATATTTTGCCTTCCAATTATTTTCAAAATTTTCAAATAATTCATCTTGTTTGGTTAGTGTAATACCCTCATCATAAACAAAATAAGGCTTTATCTGAGCAAGTATGATTTTCCTATCCTGATCAATTTCACTCTCCGGTTTTAAAATAGCAAAATTATATGATGCGATTAAATCGTTATGCATCCACGGTCTGCCTTTTTGAAACTCATATTTAAATTTTCCTTCTTTTGGAAAAATAATTACCAGAAGAATGATTGAAAATAAAAATAGCAATCCTTTGATTATTGGGGATTTATGTATTCGTAAAAAATCGGAAACTCTTTTCATGTGTTTATAATTTATTTCTTAATTGCCACATAGCTTGTCCCGATTTTTCGGGAGAATACCAATGTATTCACACTCAGTTTGTATGACCAGTCTTATGTGCATTTCATAAAATAAAATTAACTAGTAGTAAATATAATGAAAATGCGATATATAAATAATATTTCACTAATTTTAGGAACACAAAAGTACATCATATGAACTATGGAATTTGCGAATATAGTTTGATTCCCGTTAGAAAAGAGGCAAATAATAGTGCCGAAATGGTGACTCAATTATTATTTGGTCATACTTATACAATCATAGAGAATGGAGAAAATTGGCATCAAATAAGGATATCAAATGATAATTATGAAGGTTGGATAGAGCAAAAACAAATAAGTCAGATCTCAGAAAATGAATTCAAACTATATACTTCCGAAACTCATAATATCGTTTCGGATTTGGTTCAAGTCGTTAATAATAATTCCAAAAACACCTTTTTCCCTATATTATTGGGAAGCAATATTTACGGAGAACAAAACAAAGTTTTTCAGATAAACTGGCAGGAATACACCTATAATGGGGCGTTTGTATCATCAAAACAAAAAATCAGTGCCGGCCATATCATCGAAAATGCTTTAATGTATAAAAATGCGCCTTATTTATGGGGAGGTAAAAGTCCTTTTGGAATTGATTGTTCAGGACTTGTTCAGATGGCCTATTATTTATCAGGCATCAAATTATTGAGAGATGCTTCACAACAAGCTACTCAGGGAGAAACAATTAATCTGATCACAGATGCTTCACCGGCCGATTTATGTTTTTTCGATAATGATGAAGGGGCTATTACTCATGTTGGAATTTTATTGCCAGATTCAAAAATTATCCATGCTTCAGGGTATGTTCGTATCGATTCTATTGATCACCATGGCATTTACGATTCGGTTGACCAATGTTACAGTCATAAATTACGGTTGATTAAAAAAATCATTTGAGGCAATTCTGGTTTTGCTTTCTAAACTTATTCTAAATTACAAATTTCATTTTTTTTATAAGATATTATTTTAATTTTGCAGAATAATAATTTCTTCGGGGCAGGGTGATTCGCCAACGCGAAAATTCCCGACCGGCGGTTAAAGTCCGCGACTCCCGATTTTTTAGTTAAAAAATCGGGATTGAACCTGTGAAATTCAGGTGCCGACAGTAAAGTCTGGATGGTAGAAGAAGATTATCCTTGGTTGATGCTTTCAATCATTTCTGTACCTTATATCAAATTAAGATGCATGAAGTGTTTTGATCAATAAATGATAATTCATATGCCCCGAATAATTATGTTCGGTTTTTTTATGAATTTTAATTTATTGAGCAATGAAAAAAATGATTTTTAAATTATTAAGTGTTCTCATCCTAAGTTTGATTACATCAAATATTTTTTCTCAATTTCAGATTACCGGAAAAGTAAGCGGCGGTGATTTATCAAATGCTATTTATGGGGCTAATATCTATTTATCGAGCAATCGTTCCATTGGAACTGTTACTGATTATTCCGGTCAATTTCATCTGGAAATTAAAAGGATACCGGAGAAATTAATCATCAGTTCAATCGGTTTTAAAAGCCGAATTATTGAGCTCCTCGACAACACTTCTAATAAGATTGATTTAGGAATAATAATTTTAGAACCTGAATCGACTGATCTGGTAGAAGTGAATATCATTTCATCCATTGTTACTGATAACAATACACCCGTATCTGTCTCAAATATTAAATCAGAAACTATCGAAAAAGAGCTTGGAGATCAAAGTTTTCCGGAGATCATGAAAAGCATTCCGGGCATTTACGCAACCAGAAAAGGAGGTGGAAGCGGCGATGCGGAAGTTAGTTTAAGAGGTTTTAAACAAGAAAACGTGGCATTACTTTTAAACGGGGTACCGATTAGCAGTGTTGAAAATGGGTTGGTTTATTGGAATAACTGGATTGGGCTGGCCGACGCAACTGAAATGATTCAGGTTCAAAAAGGAATAGGAGCATCAAAGGTAGCACTCAACTCTGTCGGTGGAACCATTAACATCATTACCAAATCAACAAATACTTCTAAAGGTGGAGCATTTATGCATTCAATTACCAGTTATGGAAATAAAAAAAGCACCATTAGTCTGTCATCAGGTTTACTTAAGAATGGTTGGTCGGTTTCATTTTTAGGTTCTCACACTTCAGGCCCCGGATATGTTGATGCTACTTATGTAGATGCCTGGGCTTATTTTCTAACAGCAAGCAAACAATTCAATAAAAATCATAAGGTCACTTTTACTTTATTAGGCGCTCCTGAAAAACATGGGCAACGTAATCTATTGCTTAGCAATGAAGAAACCCAACAATATGGATTAAAATTTAACAAGGATTGGGGCAGTTATAACGGAAAAATAAATAATATTTCTGAAAATTATTATCACAAACCTCAGGCAAATTTGAATCATTATTGGAACATCAATGAAAAGATGTTTTTAGCTACTTCAGCTTACTTTTCTTATGGTTACGGAGGTGGAAAATGGGCCGAATCATTCAATTACGGGCCATCTATATTTTCATTCCGAAATGCAAGTCGGCAAATTGATTGGGATGGAATTTATAATAACAACACTTCTAATCAATCAAATTATACGCTTGCAAACGGGACCATTGTAAATGGCTTCTCCAATACCATTCAAACTGATTTTTTAGCAAGTCATATCTGGACTGGAATTCTCTCAAATTTTGATTATCAGATCAATGAAAAATTTAAATTCATTGGGGGTATACATCAAAGATATTTTAAATCGAAGTTACAGGAGAAAGTAAGGGATTTATTGGGTGGCCAATTTTGGATAGATACTTACGCCTGGGCAATTGACGGAGTTGGTGGAAGAAATCAAATCAAAAAAGTGGGTGATATTACCAAAGTTGATAATGGCGCCATTATTCATTTCACTAATTTATTTAGTCAAATAGAATACACTCACAATAAACTGAACAGCTTTGTGGCCTCCAGTATTTCATATACCAGTTATCAGCGCGAAGACAGATATAATTATATTAACGACATCAAAAGTGAAAGCATTGGTAAAATAGGATTTGATATCAAGGGCGGATTGAGTTATCATTTGAATTCAAAAAACAAAGTTTATTTAAACTCATCTTATTATTCTAAAGCACCGTATTTTAAGTTCATTTACGGCAATTGGACTAATACACCATCCCTCAATATCAATAATGAAAACATCTATTCTATTGAACTTGGTTATGGATACAAAGATCATAATCAAAAATTTAGCGTGAATGCTTACTATACTAATTGGCAGGATATTTCATTCTTATCAAAAGAATATATCCTTTTGGAAAATCAATCTCAAACCAGGGCTCTGGTAAGAGGATTAGATGCAGTTCACAAAGGAATAGAAATAGAATTTGAAAAAATAATCAGCGATAAATTTTCTGTTGGACTTATGGCCTCACTTGGCAATTGGAAATGGAAAAACGATGTTGTAGCCGAACTTTATAACGAACACAATGTTGTAGTTGATACCACCGAAGTTTATGCCAATGGGCTTTTTGTTGGCGATGCTCCCCAAACTCAATTAGGTGTTTTCGTGAAAAGTAAAATAATCGATCTGTTCGATTTTAGCTTTAACTATACCTATAATGATCGTTTGTATGCCGACTTTGATCCTGCCGCGCGTTACAATCCAACTGACCGGAAACAATCGTTCAGGTTGCCATCATACAGTCTTTTAGATGCACACCTTGGATACACCTTTAAAATATCAAACCATGATGTTTATACCGGCCTGAGTTGTTATAATTTGTTAAATAAGGAATACATCACCAGAGGTGAAGACGGATCAAATCATGATCTCTCTACTTTTCAAGGAAATTGGGGCTTTGGGCGCACTTTCAGCCTCAATTTAAAAGTTAACTTTTAATGAAATGAGTGCTTAAACAGGCAGAAATAAAAAAGGAGGCCGATCGACCTCCTTTTTTATAAAATTTAAATAAATCTTTAGTTTACAGTTCTGTCAGAAACGTATTCAAAAGTTGGAGGATTACCAGATCCAGTGCATTTGAAAACATATTCATGGTATTCATTTCCGGCATTCACTCCTGTGGGATAATAAAGATAAGTTGTTAAATAATAATAAACATCCACTCCACTAACCTTAGCTACAGCATTTGGGTAACGTAGCTGAGCAAATTTCTCCATACCTTTTTTTAATCGTTCCCATAAGAGTGCTACTTTAGCTGCATCAGTGCTTGCTGCATACAATTCAGCGTCACCGGATGCTGGGAATCCATAAGCCTGTCCACTGAAATATGGATTTCGATAACTTAAACGGAAGCTTACATTTGAATACCTACTTCCAAATCCATAGTAAAACTCCTCATTCTTGTATTGTGGATTAGCAAATTTTGCAATTGCAGGAGTAGCCAAGACATAATCAACCATTAATTGATAATCTGATTGCTCCATGACCATTTTAACAGTTGGGTCAAATAACCATCCAGCATTCGAGTAAACAAATTGTTCAGTCCTTGTAATTTTGAAAGAATTCGGCACCCATGTTCCATTTGTTAACTTAAATTGAGCAGCACCTGAGTAATTTGGATTACTTGAAGATTTGTAAATAACAGTTTTTATATTACCTTCCAGCGCATATGGGAATTTTTGACCAAGGTAGTTAGGAATATATAATGGAACGTTAGCAGAAGAAATATAACTAAATCCTATGGTAGTATAATCTACAGGTTGTAGAGCTACAAAAGTATTGTCTGCGGGTACCCAAGCACTTCCATTGAACTTATAAGTCACATATTGTTTTTCTGAACTTGCAACAGACAATGCAACTTTTTCTTCCGATACTTTTACATTATCAACCTGATAAGTAGTAGTTTTTGCAGGGTCAGTTCCTCGATTCGCAGCAGATCTGCCATCGCCATCATACCTAAAAGCGATTCGAACTTTTTTACCTGCATATGCAGTTAAGTCAGCGACGCCGGCATTTGCACTTACACTGTATCCTGACGGTGATTGTGGGAGTGTGAAATTAGATGAAATATCTGTCCAGGTAGCTGTGCCTATACCTGCTTCTGTTCCATCAAAATTTTCAGATATCCAAACGGTCAAACAATCTGCATTAGAATAACCAGCTACAATATTAAAAGTAAATAAAGGAGCCACAGCTGTTTGTAGGTTAATTTCCGGAGAGATCATATAGACTTGATTAATAGCACCACTATTGTAAGAAGAAACCTGTGCATAATTATTACTACTATAGGTTCTGCAGAACCAGTTAAGTGATCCCAGTACATCTTTACTCATCCAACCAGCTTCCGAAACAACAGTATATGGAGAAGAGGTAACAGTATGTGTACTCCAATCATATGCATAATAACTTACTTCTGTAATATCGGTAACTGCATCTATTGCTGAATAATTATACTCAACAAATTTGTATAGACCATTGGCAGCTGTTGGAAATTTTGCGGCTAAAATTGCCGGAATCTTAGCAGCAGGAGTAAAAGTAGGGGTAAATGCACTTACATAATTACCTCCACCCCATGCTGATTGATAATCTGCATTATTTAAAATATTAACTGTTCTCAAATCATTCAAATAAGTAGGTTGATCTTCGCCCAAAGTATAAGTAATCATAGCAGTTGAACCTAAGTCGCCATAAGGATATTTGGTTTTTAGCAAATACGGTACGTATTCGGATGCTGGAGCTGAGTTTGTAAAGAACTTATTTGTCCCTATACTCGTTGCAAGAGCAATTTTAGCGGGATCTGTTGTAGCAGCTTTGGCGGCACTGCTAATTGTAGTATAATCAGCACTTGTCAAAGTATATGTATAAGCTGCGACATTTGTAAGTTTGGTCATATCGGCAAGTCCCTCGAATTGATCGTTGAATTTCTCACAACCACCAAGAAGCACAGCAAAAGCCAAACCTAAAATCAATGAATAAAATATCTTTTTCATGTTTTTCAGTTTTTAGAATTTAATTTTTAGAGAGACTGAACCGGTTCTTCCGAAACCATAGAATACAGGTGAAGTTTTCCAGTCGTGATCGACACCATCAGTAGCATCAGTGATGTACTCGGTATCAAAAAGGTTTTGAATATTGCCATAAACCGTAGCATCCAAATCGCCTATTTTGAAACGATAGCTTGCATTGAAATCAAATGTTGTAGCATCAGGAATCTGCCAAGGTTGAGAAAAGTTCGTGGGACTCAAACTTGAACTTACTGTTGAAATACTAAAATAGGCATAGTTTTTTCCAAAATAATTTGCATCTAAACCTAAATTAAATCCTCTCACTAACTCATATCTAACTCCAATTGCAGCTGTTGTTTGTGCCGAATTACCAACCTTGATTCCTCCAATATTGACATCAATCTTGGCATGATCCGGTCCTTGTAATGCAACTACATTACCATTTGCATCTGTTGGTTGTCCATTGCGGTTATAAAGATAACCTGAGGCATCATTTTGCCAGGTATAGTCTCCCAACGAAATCATACCGGTAACTTGCAATCCATATATTGGTTTTGAAACAAAATCAAGTTCAATCCCCTGATGAAGTGCGTTCACACCTTCCATGTTTGCAACTAAACTTTCCGGACTGTTAGCGTTAAGTGCACGAACCATTGTTTTATCTTTCCACTGAGTACGATAGATATTCAAATTGGCAGAAATTAGTGTAGAACGGTAGCCATAACCCACTTCTGCTGATATTGCTTTTTCGTTAACCGCATTAGGGTTGGTAATATTACTGGTAGTTGATTGCAGGAATGCACCTCCCGAGAAGAATGGAGCACGTGAAATCACTCCAACATTAGCAAATACATTATGTCTGTCACTCAAATTATAGTTGGCTCCTCCCTTGGCACTATATCCTATGAAGTTGATTTTTTCAGATTTTGCATCTTTGGCATCATAATAGAAACGATCGTATCTCCATTGAGATGTGTTTGATCCGGATAAAGAAATAAATGATGTAAGATTATTCTTGTTATACTCCGCTTGCATAAATACTCCTTGGCTAAAAACAAAACCATCATAATCACGGTAAACAACATCCCCAACTCCTAGTTTATTTGTTTTCCAACTGGTACTGGTTAAAAGAGGTCGTGATGAACTTGCATCAATAAAAAACTTACCACCGTATAAGTCAGTAATCTCATTGGTATGTACTCCTTTATAATACCTAAAATCTAATCCCCCAAAAAGTTCAATATTGTCTGTAAGTTGTGTTGTATACGTTGATATTGCACCATACCATTTGTGTTGGTTCACACTTTTCGACAATACCATTTTAGAACCAGATTCACTTGCCATATTTATAGCATAAACAGCTCCGTAATCAAAGGTCCCGTCTTCTGCACGTAATGCTGTATTTGGCTTACCATAAGATGCACCATACCATAATGAACGGTCGGCAGATGAAAAACCTTGACCGCTGGTACCATAGCCATCCCCAATTGAAGCATAAACTACAGTAGCAAGACTTGATTTGTCATTAATGGTCCAGAAATGATTTAACGACAATTGTGGTTTGTTATATACGTTTCTTGATGACATTCTGCGTTGACCATTCATGTCGAATCCATAGCTTGCATTATATAGATACTTCATTGGTTGCTTTTGCCACTCTGAGATCAACAATTTATCATTATTATTTCGTTGATTGTGCCATTGTGGTGCACCAAATCCAGTAAACGACAACATATGTTTGTCATTTATTTTCTTTGAAATATTCACAAAATATGAATAGGATTCAAATTCTGTTCCTTGAATATAGCCATCTCCATAGGTCTTAGCACCTAATAAAGTGATGGCCCAATTATTTTCGGTTAATCCGGTAGAAACAGAGAATCCAATTTTGTTGTATCCATCACTTCCTACTCCATAAGATATTGAGCCACCCTTTTTGGCATCGGTTGAGCGGGTTACAATATTGAGTGAACCACCTAATGATGGGGCCGCTAATTTTGAAGCTCCAAGTCCGCGTTGTACCTGGAAGGTACGAGTAACGTCACCTAAACCAGCCCAATTGGACCAATACACACCACCCCATTCCATATCATTAACGGGTACTCCGTTAATCATTACAGCAACGTTGGCAGATTCAAACCCTCTTAGGTTTACACGAGAGTCGCCAAAACCGCCACCTTGTTTGGTAGCATAAATACCGGGAGTTGCTTTCAGTACTTCAGGAAATTCCTGAGTCCCTATTTTTTCTTCAATTTGAGTTGCTCCAATAGAAGACATAGCTACAGGGGTTTTTCGATAAATACCAATAGAAGCAAATACCGTAACTTCATCTAAACCAACTTGATCACCAACCATAGCGATGGTTCCTAAGTCTATAGTTTGTCCATTGTTAACAGTAGCAGAAATTTCCTGATTAACAAAACCGACAAATTGAACAAGCAATATATGTTGTCCGGCCGGAAGTTGTAATGTAAATCTGCCATTAAGGTCAGTCGTAATTCCTGTTGTTGTTCCTTTTAACACAACAGTTGCCCCAACAAGGGTTTCCTTTGTTGATCCGTCAGTTATAATACCTTTAACATAGCCTTGAGCAAAAAGACTACTACTAAAAAGCATGAGCATAACTGCCACGGCAATACTTTGTAGCATTTTTTTCATAATAAATCGGTTTAGCATAAATTTTAGTTTAATTAATTCATTGTTTCTTTTACGGTAGACAAGGTAAAAAAATAAAATTGCTCAATTATTACATGTTAATAAATGTTAATAAAAAATTCTATCGTAAACTCATTAATAGAACAAACTGATAATAAGGAATTTTGCATTTAAAACCACAACATGTTTACATCAAAATTACATTCCTGTAACCTTGGTTTCTGATAAAGTGTTAAAAAAAAGGGAATAAAATGATCATATCTGCACTATATTTGTCAGAAATGTATGATTTCGTAAAAAATAATCGCAGAGAAAAACTCAATTATTTTTAATTTTATGAAGCTTAGTTAATTTAGTTTTCTCTATTCTTTTTTTTCAAGAGACTAATAAAATAACTTAAAAATTAGGCCAAATTGAATCAGCATCTGGCCGGCTATTTTACTTTGAAAACAGGCGATTTAACTTTAATTTTGAAGAACAATTTAATGATCTTAATATTTAAACTAATGAAAAGAATTTCCCAACTATTTATTCTTTTGCTCATCATCTTTCAAATTTCCTGTTCAAAAAAGGCAGGAGAGCCAACCACCGACCCTACAGTCGATCAAAAAGCGAGCCTTGTTATTTTATACACCAACGATGAACATGGTTGGATGGAAGCTGATAATACCTTTGGTGGTGCTGCCGGAATGTTTGAGTTATGGAAAACCAGAGAAGGATATAATAGTGCCGATTCATTTCTGGTTGTTAGTGGTGGCGATATGTGGACAGGTCCGGCAATTTCAACCTGGTTTCAGGGAGAATCGATGATTGAAGTGATGAATAAAATGGAATATGATGTTGCAACTATTGGAAATCATGAGTTTGATTTTACGATTGAAGGATTGCTTAAAAACAAACAATTACTTGAATTCCATTTGATCGCTGCAAACATCCGTACTAAAAGTACCGGAGAAATCCCCTCTTTCGCACTGCCCTATGTCATTGAAAATGCCGATGGTGTAAAAGTTGCTTTTATCGGCCTTGCATCCAGGAGTACACCTTATACAACCTTTCCTGCATTTGTGGCAGACTATGAATTTACTGCTTATGAAGATGCTTTAAATGAATATGTCCCGGCTGCCAAATTACAAGGCGCCGAAGTAATTATCGTTGTTGGTCATATTGGCGAAGATGAAATGACCCAGTTAGCTCCATTAGCAAAATCACTTGGCGTTATATTAATTACAGGAGGCCATACCCATCAAAAAGTATCCAAATCGTTAGATGGGGTCACACTCATTCAATCAGGATCGGGCCTGAAAAATTATTGTAAGGTTGTGATTGAATATGACAAATCAAGAAAAATTTCAAAAGTACTTTCAAATGAAATCGTAAACAATCCTTCGGTTGTTAGAAGTGTTAATGAAGTGCAAACCATTGTTGATAAATGGCAACTAAAAACCGAAGAAGATCTGGCAATGGTAATTGGCTATTGTTCACAAAAAATTTACAAATCCTCTCCTGAAATGATGAATATGGTTGCTGATTCATGGCTTTATGCCTACCCAAAAGCAGATATCTCGATGACAAATTCAGGGGGAATCAGGCAAGACATCATGCCGGGAGATATAAAATTAGAAACCATTGTAGGGCTTTTGCCTTTTACCAATACGCTTATTGAATTAGAGCTGACAGGTACTCAAGTTATCGACTGCATTGGCAATTTGGTAATTGGTGGGATGACAACAGTTGGAGGATACAGGCTTGCTGATGGAAGTCCGATTGAGGCAAATACGATTTATTCAGTTTTAACAACTGATTATCTCTATTCACTGCCATATAATAATGGTCCTTCAAAATTTGCTCAATATGATTCTGATCCTTATAATACCTCAATTTTATATATGCAACCAACAGTGGATTGGATCATCTCAAAAAATTCCAATGCACAAAATCCGATAAATAATTATTTGGATCCTATACCAAGACGTTAGAATTGTTTCAATCTGTTCTTTATCATGATATTAGATCGTTGGAGATTTAACCTTAATTTTTTTATTAAAAAAATTGGATTTCCGATATAAAACGTCTTACATTTGTCGCCACAATACAAAAGCATGAAAAACACATTTTATACCTATTTCTATTTTTACTTTTATCTAAAAGGATAGATGGGAATTTGTATATAATAATATAAACTTAAGGTCCCATCAATACGATGGGACTTTTTTTTTGACATAAAGCAATATGAGAAATTTCAACACACATTTTGGTTTTTATTTTTATTTCTTCTTTTATCCACACAGGATTGGAGCGGTGTTCGTATAATAAAAATCTATTTATTAACCAATCCGCTCTAAAGGCGGATTTTTTTTTGAAAAATTATGAAGAAAGTAGGAATTCAAGGGTATTATAATTCATTTCATGAGATTGTGGCCCATCAATATTTTATAAATGAAGAAATTGAAATTGTGCCCTGTATGACCTTCGAAGGTTTGTTTGATGCCATTCACTCTTCAAAAGCCGATTTTGGAATTGTAGCAATAGAAAACACATTGGTGGGAAGCATACTGGGTAATTACACCCTGCTTCGCGAGTCGAATCTCTTAATTCGTGCCGAACACAAACTAAGGGTAAAACATAGTCTGCTCGCTTTAGAAGGTCAGAAGATTGAAGATATTACTGAAGTCCATTCACACCCAATGGCCCTGCAACAATGCGGCGAGTTCTTTAAGAGATATCCACATATTAAACTAATCAATAGCGATGATACTGCTTACAGTGCCTATGAAATTAGTCAGAACCAAATACTGGGAAGAGGTGCAATTTCGAATGAAATAGCTGCAAAGAGTTTTGGCTTAAAACTGCTTGCAAGAGGGATTGAAACCAATAAGCGCAATTTTACCCGATTTTTAATCGTGAGCCCCATCGACGAAACTGAAAAACAATTTAAAATTAAAGGTGAAATTAATAAGGCATCATGGGTTGTAACATTATCGCACCGATCAGGAAGTTTAGCACAACTTCTTACTGTTTTAGCAGCATTCGATATTAGTCTTACAAAAATCCAATCTCTTCCGTTAGTTGGACAAGAATGGACCTATTTGTTTTATATCGACATGATATTTGATAAAAATGATCAATACCAACGAGCGGTCCAAAGCATTGGGAAATATGTGGAAGACCTTAGAATATTGGGTGAATACCCGGCAGCAATAACTCCGGTTGAGCATCAACAAATAAGTACACTTCACTAATATAAAATGATTATACCGGCTAAAAGAGTTAACAGTATCAATGAATACTATTTCTCACACAAATTAAGGGAAATTGCCAGGAGAAATGCTTCAGGCGAAGATATCATCAATTTAGGGATTGGCAATCCTGATCTGTTGCCGTCCGATTCAACTATCGAAACTTTACAGGTTGAAATTTCAAAAACAGACTCGCACGGTTACCAGCCTTACAAGGGAATTGACGAACTAAGGAACGCTTTCTCAAGTTGGTACAAATCAAAATTTAAGGTTGATTTAAATCCTGAAACTGAAATTTTACCCCTTATTGGTTCGAAAGAAGGGATCTTACATATATCCATGGCTTTTTTAAACCCGGGCGATAAAGTTTTAATTCCAGATCCGGGATACCCCACTTACAAGGCCGTTAGTGAACTGATAGGTGCAACTCCATTAATTTACAAACTGGAGAAAGAACTCAACTGGTTACCCAATTTGGGGAAATTAAGCAAACTGGATTTATCCGGAGTTAAACTGATGTGGGTAAACTATCCGAATATGCCTACAGGTGCTCAAATCAACAAAGAAGGCTTTAAAAAATTGTTGGACTTTGCACGTTCAAACAACATTGTGATCTGTAACGATAATCCTTACAGTTTCATATTGAACGAGAAGCCTTTGAGTATTTTATCAATACCGGGTGCAAAAGAAATTGCGATTGAGTTAAATTCTCTGAGCAAATCGCACAATATGGCAGGATGGCGAATTGGAATGCTTGCTTCAAACACCCAGTTTATTCAATACATCCTTAAAGTAAAAAGCAATATGGATTCGGGCATTTTTAAACCTTTACAAAAAGCGGCTGCAAAAGCCCTGAACAATCCTGATTTCTGGTATCAGAATTTGAATCACGAGTATGCGGAAAGACAAAAAATCGGCTTTGAGATACTCGATATATTAAAATGTAATTATCAAATAAATCAGGTGGGAATGTTTATCTGGGCAGAAATCCCTAACTCTGTATATAGTTCCGAATCATATGCCGAACACATCCTGAACAAAGCAAAAGTATTCATTACACCCGGATTTATTTTCGGGGTTCAGGGCGAACGATATATCAGAATTTCATTAAGCAACTCTCGCGAAAAATTACTACTAGCCAAATCAAGAATTTTATTAAACATCTAAATTATTATGAATCCGTCTATCGAAATTGAAACATTAAAAGTCAATAATCAGGAATTAAAAAGGCCGCTATATATAGCCGGGCCATGCAGTGCCGAAACCGAAGAGCAAACCCTTGCTACAGCCGGGGCATTGGCAGCGATGGGGATAAAAGTTTTCAGGGCCGGTATTTGGAAACCCAGAACACGCCCGGGCTCTTTTGAGGGTGTTGGTACAAAAGGCCTTCCCTGGATGAAAAAGGTGAAGGAAGAAACAGGGATGCTCATTGGCACCGAGGTTGCCACCGCTGTTCATGTTTATGAAGCATTAAAATACGGAATGGATATGCTGTGGATTGGTGCCCGGACAACCGCCAATCCTTTTGCTGTTCATGAAATTGCTGAAGCTATGCGTGGAGTTGACATTCCTATCTTAATTAAAAACCCCGTGAATCCTGATTTGGATTTATGGATCGGAGCTATTGAACGAATAAATCAGGTGGGAGTTAAAAAAGTGGCAGCTATTCATCGTGGGTTTTCATCTTATAACAAAGCAAAATACAGGAACGAGCCAAACTGGCAAATTCCGATCGACTTAAAAAGAACCATTCCGGAGATTCAACTTATCGCTGATCCAAGCCATATTTCCGGAAAGCGGGATTTAATTTTAGAAGTTTCTCAGCAAGCCATGGATTTAAATTTTGATGGACTCATGATCGAAACACATATCGATCCGGACAATGCATGGAGCGATGCCAACCAACAATTAACTCCTGAAGGGTTAAAAGCTTTTTTTGATCAGTTGGTAGTCAGAAATACGAATAACAATCCAAAAGTCAATTACGATCTGGAAGATTTACGACACGAAATTGATCAACTGGATATCAGCATTCTTGATATGTTGGGTAAACGAATGCAGGTGGCTGAAAACATCGGACGATACAAAAGGGATAATGATGTAACAATTTTTCAACCCGGCAGATATACGGAAATCATGGAGAAAAGAGCCAGACAGGCCATCATCAATGGATTAAGCCGAGAATTTAGCGACCAGATATTTAAGTCCATACACGAAGAATCCATCTTGCATCAAAAAATGATCATGAACAAAAATAAAATCTAAAAAACTTTTTAAAAAACATATCAATGAAAATATTAATTGTAGGCGCAGGAAAAATGGGCATTTGGCTCTCCGACGCACTTTGTTTGCAACATGAAGTAGCAATTTTTGATCGGAATATGGAAAAGCTCAAGTACGTATTTAATACGGAAAGATTAATAAACTTACAGCAGATTCAGGAGTTCGATCCCGAATTATTGATTAATGCTGTCGACTTAAAAAATACTATACAGGCCTTTGATGAACTAACTCCCTATTTGTCTCAGCAATGTATTCTTGCAGATATTGCATCCGTAAAAAATGGCCTTAGAAATTACTACCTGGAAAGCGGATTCCGATTTGTATCAACACATCCGATGTTCGGGCCTACTTTTGCAAGTTTAAGGGATTTAAAAAATCAACATGCCATTATCATCAAAGAATCAGATGAAATTGGAAAAAATTTCTTTCATTCATTTTATGAATCATTAAATTTAAGCATTCATGAATATTCTTTTGTTGGTCACGATCAAACGATCGCTTATTCATTGGCAATCCCTTTTTCGTCAACCCTAGTTTTTGCTGCTTGCATGCGGAAACAAGATGCACCCGGAACGACTTTCAAAAATCATCTAAAAATTGCCGAAGGCTTACTTTCGGAAGATGTTTTCCTGATTTCAGAGATTTTATTCGGGCCCCACAGTGCATTTCAATTGGAACGGATCAAAGATCAATTAATTCATTTACTTGAAATCATAAAAAATAAGGATACTGAAAAACTTCATCAATATCTCCATGATATAAAAAAGAATTTGAACTCCCCGGCCATAAGGCCGGAAGAATTCATTGAAACCTTAAATAATATGGAACACGGCATCATTTAAAAATTTAACAAATCCATTTCAGCTTTAAATTTTATATTTGTTCATGAATTGGGACTTGCATATAAAAGGATTTAGGTCATTTTTATCTTTCGAAAAGTCATTGTCGAAAAATTCTATAGCCGCTTATACAACTGATGTTGAAAAGTTAGCTTCGTATTTTGATCAATCGGATATTGATATCTCTCCCGACAAGGTAAAGCATGAGGACTTAAAAGGGTTTATTATCTGGATAAACAAATTGGGGGTAAGTTCCAGCACTCAAACACGCATCATTTCAGGGATCAAGGCATTTTACAAATACATGCTGATGGAAGAAATCATCAGTCAGAACCCGACAGAACTTTTAGAGTCGCCACGAATTGGACGTAAATTGCCCGATACCCTCAATTTAGATGAAGTGAACATGCTCATCGACAGCATTGATTTGAGTACTGAAAACGGTCAGCGAAATAAGGCAATTCTTGAAACCTTATACGGCTGTGGCCTTCGTGTAACGGAGTTAATTGAATTAAAATTATCCAATTTACATTTTAAACAAGGTTATATAAATGTTGTTGGTAAAGGAAATAAAGAGCGACTAACACCTATCGGCTCGGTGGCAATGAAAAATATCCAGCTTTATATCGATAATTACAGAAATCATCAAACAATACAGTCGGGTGAAGAAGACATCGTTTTTTTAAACAACCGGGGTCACAAACTTTCGCGAGTCATGATTTTTTTAATCATCAAAAAACAAATGGAACTGATTGGCTTGAGAAAAAAAGTAAGTCCACATACGTTAAGGCATTCATTTGCCTCACATTTAGTGGATAAGGGTGCTGATTTAAGGGCCGTACAGGAAATGTTAGGTCATGAATCAATCACTACCACCGAAATTTACACTCACCTTGATCGAAATTATTTAAAGAAAACCATTGAGGAATTTCATCCACGATCAAAAAAGAATAGAAAATCACGGGTATGAAACCCCAAAGCCCCGAGAATTCGGGAGAAACAAATACCGTAGCAGAGTTGCGGGAAACCTGACTGTTGTCAGGTAAGTTAAACCGCATGATATCCCTCGACTATCGCTCGAGATCCCAGCCTGCCCTCATTCGGCGGGTATAACGTTTGGTTGGAGTTCGGCTAAATGATTTTGAGAATCAAAATCATAGTCTCACTAATTAAAACTCTTCAATCTCGCCGTGTTCATCAACAAGAACACCCCAATTCACAGCAATTAATTCTTTATCTTCAAAGAAAAAATCAATCATGCCGTCCTCAAAAGAAAGCCTGTATTCTCCATTTTCTTCAATATCGGTTTCAATATCGGAAAAACCATTGGCTTTCATCAAATCGGTAATTTGCTTTTCGTTCATTTTAAAAACCAATTCACCAAATAATAAGGTATTGGCATTATCGGTTTCAAAACAAGAAACGATTGATTTCTCAGCCCCCCTACCTTCAATAAAAACAGACAATCCCAGATTCCAATAATTCATTATTACGGTATTGAAATCTTCATCTTCCTGAATATTTTCAATATCTTCAGCATCGCCAATGGTTGCAACCACCTGCTCAATGGTGAATCCAAAATTAATTTCCCCGAATCCGACTTTGGGTTTAATATTAAGTGTTAATTTACTCATGTTATGATTAATTTATTTTATCTATTTAAATGGTGAATTAGGTTCTTTTGCCATGTGATTATAAACCATTTTATCCAAATATTTTGGAAAGAACTTATTTATCAGCACAGTCATTTTCCCTTGAAAGGTTAAAACTAATGAATTTTTTCGTTTCATGATCGCTTTATAAATTCTATTTGCAACTTCTTCAGCCGACATCATTTCTGCTTCATCCCGCGGAGACTCTCCTTGCTGCGATCCGTCACTTCCCAGAGCGGTTGTCCTGATATTTGATGCGGTAAAACCCGGACATGCAATTAAAACATGTAAGCCTTTTTTTAAATTCTCAATTCTCACCGTTTCCAAAAAACCATGAATTGCAAATTTAGAAGCGGAATAACCGGTACGTCCGGGTAATCCTTTATATCCTGCAATGGATGAAACCCCGACCAAAGACCCTTTTGAGGCTAAAAGATAAGGCAATGCATATTTCGAACAATAAACGGTTCCCCAAAAATTCACATCCATTAATTTCCTGATTACGTTTAAATCCAAATCTTCAAACAGAGCACGCATCGAAATACCTGCATTATTTATTAATACATCTATTCGACCATATTTATCAACAGCCTTTTGAATCAAATTCTTGCAATCTTCCTCTTTACTCACATCTGTCATCACAGGAAGAATGTCTTTGAAATTTCCACTCAATTCCTGAACAAGTTCATCAAGTTTATCGATGCCGCGTGCCCCCACTACCAAAGCGGTCCCGGGTTCGGCAAATCTTTTTGTCAATGCTTTCCCAATCCCTGAAGAAGCGCCGGTTATAACTATTACTTTTTTAATCATCTATTTTACTAATGTATGCCTGCAAGTATAAATATTTTTATTTAATAAAGGTCGGTTTGTGTATTTTATTTATTAAATATAATTTTTATCTACATCATTTAATCATTGAAAAAAGCATCAATCAAATCTTTAATCTATTTTTGTATAAAATAAAGGACATGCTCACGAACCGACAATTATTTACATTAAATCTTGCTTGCCCGGCTGCCACGCCAATGGCTCTGGAAATTGTGCGTGCTGAAGGCATTTATATGTTCGATGATAAAGGCAAAAGATATGTTGATCTGGTTTCCGGAGTAGCAGTAAATAATATAGGGCACAGGCATCCAAAAGTCATTGAAGCCATTAAAGATCAATTGGATCAATATTTACATTTGATGGTTTATGGGGAATATATCCAAAGTCCACAAGTGCAATTAGCAAAGCTTCTTACCGATAATTTACCTGTCAGTTTAAATTCTGTTTATCTGGTAAACTCAGGGAGCGAAGCCATTGAGGGTGCATTAAAACTTGCAAAGCGTGTTACGAACAGAAGCCGGATTTTCTCCTTCAAAAATGCCTATCATGGCAGTACGCATGGCGCATTAAGTGTTTTGGGAAATGAAGAATTAAAAAATGCCTACCGTCCGTTGTTACCCGATGTACATTTTCTAAATTTCAATAACGAAGATGATTTAGAAAGGATCAGCAACCAAACGGCGTGTGTGCTTGTTGAGCCAATACAGGCCGAAGCAGGAATTATTTTACCCGAAAATAATTATTTAAAAAAGCTCAAGGATCGTTGCATCGAAACCGGTGCACTGTTAATATTTGATGAAGTTCAGATGGCTTTCGGCCGAACGGGGAAATTGTTTTCATTCGAGAATTTTGATGTAATTCCTGATATAATATGCCTGGCTAAAGGCATGGGCGGAGGCATGCCCATTGGTGCATTTATTGCCTCCCGGGAAATGATGAATACCCTCACCAACAAACCTGAATTGGGGCATATCACAACTTTTGGCGGTCATCCGGTTTGTGCCGCAGCAGGGCTGGCAAGCTTAAAAGTAATTATTGAAGAAAAGCTTGCTGAGAGTGCCAATGCAAAAGGCGAATTATTCAAAAAGAACCTTACCGGACTTCCCGGGATAAATCACATCAGAGGAATGGGTTTAATGTTGGCGATTGAAGTGGAAACCCAGGATTTGAACAATATAATCATTAATCAATTACTGGATAAGGGACTCATTGTCGATCGTTTTCTATTTAATCAAAATGCCTTTCGGATTGCCCCACCCCTGACAATAACTGAGGACCAGATTGAAGAAATATCGGCAAATGTGGCTCAGTGTATCATTGATGCTAATCAAAGATGACCATATTTGCACTCACAAATGAGCTAATTTTCCCTGATCCGGGCTTGGCAAATGAGGATGGATTGCTGGCGGTAGGTGGCGATTTAAGTCTGGAACGCTTGCTTTTGGCTTATCAGCATGGTATATTTCCATGGTACGACGATCATTCACCCATCCTTTGGTGGGCATTAAATCCGCGTATGGTTCTTTTTCCAAATAAATTTAAGGTCTCAAAAAGCTTACGTCAGCTTATCAATAAAGAAATTTTTGAAATCAGGATGGATCATAATTTTAAAAAAGTGCTGGATCAATGCAGCCTGGTTCCCCGTAAAGATCAGCATGGAACCTGGATTAACGATGAAATGAAAAATGCTTACGTAAACCTCTTTGATTATGGATTTGCACATTCTGTTGAAGTATATTTAGATCAAGAATTGGTTGGCGGATTGTATGGAGTTGCGATCGGGAAAATATTTTATGGAGAGTCCATGTTTCATCTGGTAAACAATGCTTCAAAAGTTGCCTTCTATTATTTAATACAAAAACTAAATTCGTTAAATTACAATCTAATTGACGCACAGATGGAGACCCCGTTAATCAAGAGTTTGGGTGGAGAATTGATCCCTTTGGAAGCATACAGGGCAATACTGAAATCATCTATCGACAATACAAATTTTCAATGCAAATGGTGAAATAAAATGAGTATGGAAAACAAATTTATGCAAAGGGCCATTGAGCTTGCCCGATCCAACATTACCAATTTAAAAGGCGGGCCATTTGGAGCGGTAATTGTGAAAGATCATAAAATTATCGGAGAAGGATGCAATGAGGTGATTTCGAATAACGACCCCACGGCACATGCTGAGATTGTGGCCATCAGAAATGCCTGCAAGAACCTGAACAGTTTTCAATTGGACGATTGTGAAATCTATACCAGTTGCGAACCCTGCCCCATGTGCCTGGGAGCAATTTATTGGGCGAGGCCGAAAAAGATCTATTTTGCTGCAACAAGAGAGGATGCAGAACAAGCAAATTTTGATGATTCTTTTATTTATAAAGAAGTATCTTTGCCCATTGATCAGCGAAAAATTCCAATGGTTCAGATGATGAAAGTTGAATCAAAAACAGTATTTACTGAATGGAACGCACAAAACATTAAAATCGATTATTGATTATTTTTTATTGAATATAAATATTATACTTATTATGAGTTTTGAATTATCAGGAAAATTAATTGAAAAATTAGAAACCCAACAAGTTACCTCAACTTTCAGAAAGCGTGAATTCGTTCTGGAAAAGAAAGAATCTGCTTCTGGAAGGGAATTTATTGAATACATCAAATTCCAGCTTAATCAGGATCGTTGCGAGTTATTGGATAGCTGCAAATTAAACGACGAACTGAATGTTAGTTTTAACATTAAGGGCAGGAAATGGGAAAAAGATGGAAAAGTGAGCTATTTCTTAAACCTTGAAGCCTGGAAAATTGATAAAGTATTAGGCGAAAATGGTCAGTCGGCACCTCCGCCATCCATGGCAGATATTCCACCCGAAATGGATGACGATTTACCCTTTTAAATATGAATAACAGATCAGCATTGGTTTTTGGAGGAAGCGGTTTGGTTGGGACCGAATTACTGAAGCTTTTAATCTACGATTCTACCTATCATACGGTAATTTCAGCAGGAAGAAGGAACTTAGCGATCCAACATCCTAAACTTAAGCAACTCATCCTCGATTTCGATCAATTGGAGTCACAACAGGAATTATTTGCCGGACACGACGTTTATTGCTGCCTGGGCACCACCATCAAAAAAGCCAAAACCAAAGAAGCATTCCGAGCCATTGATTTTGGTTATGTAACAAGAATTGCTGCGATGACTGCAACGAATGGCATTGGGAATTTCGCGCTTGTCTCCTCCATCGGAACGGATAAAAATTCTGGTAATTTTTATTTGAGAACCAAGGGAGAAATGGAAGAAGTGGTCAGGCAACTAAAATTTAATACGCTGGTAATTCTTCGGCCTTCCTTTTTATTAGGGGATCGAACCGAAAAAAGATTTGGTGAGCGAATTGCTAAAATTGCCATCCAGTTATTTAGTCCCTTACTCATCGGAAAACTAAGGAAGTATCGGGGAATTGAAGCAAAAGCAGTAGCAAAAAAGATGATGAACATGATCCTTGAGGGCAATACAGGAACCTTCATCATTGAGTCTGATTTGATTAACAAATAAAAATATTGAACAACAAAGTAAAGGCACACCTTGCACTGATTGGCGGTAACCTGATTTATGGGTTGAATTATGTGGTTGCCAAAGGCATCATGCCCGATTACATTTCCCCAAAAGGAGTTATCTTTTGGCGGGTGCTGATTGCTTTTATTTTTTTTAATGTGTACAATTTATTTTGGGGTAAAGAAAAAGTTGATAAAAAAGATTTACTCCGACTGGCTGTTTGTGCCCTTTTTGGGGTTGCCATTAATCAAATCATGTTCTTCGAAGGGCTAAACCTCTCCACCCCTATCAATGCATCCATCTTAATGACAAGCACACCCATCATTACCACAATCTTTGCTTTTTTTCTTATTAAAGAAAGACCTAACTTACTGAAAATAGTTGGTATTATTATGGGAACAAGCGGAGCAACCGCCATTATTTTAATGGGAGGTAATTTCTCGTTAAGCTCCGATTTATTTGTTGGCAATTTATTTTTATTCCTGAATGCTGTTTCCTTTGCGTTTTATCTGGTGATTGCCAAACCTTTGCTGGTCAAGTACAAAACCATGACCGTTATCAGATGGGTTTTTAATTTTGGGATCATATTTGCATTGCCTTTCTGCATTAAACCGGCTCTGGAAGTTAATTATCAGTTATTTGACTTTAGGGTTTGGGCCTCCATGTTCTATATCTTGTTTGCGGTAACTATTTTGGCTTACTTGCTGGTTAGTTCTTCGTTAAGGCATGTGAGCCCGATTGTTACCAGCTCCTATATTTACACCCAACCCTTTATCGCATCAGTAGTATCCGTATTTATCATGCACGAAAAACTCACCCTTATTGAAATCATTTCTGCTTTGCTTATTTTTTCAGGGGTTTATTTTGTGAGCAGGCAGAAGCGGAAAGCATTAGCCTAGCTTAGATATCCCAATTAAACATATTTAACAATATTTTGATAAACCGAAGCGGACGCGAAGGAGAATAAAAAAAGCCCATCAAAAAATGGGCTTTCGCTTTTTAGATGCTTTTTGTTCTGTTTAAACTTTCTCCACATGGAAAGCTTCAACCAGTGATTTTAACCCTGCACTTGGACGATAATGAAGCTTAAGTTGTTTTACATTGTGAGAACTGACTTCTTCGGCAGTTGCCATCGAATCGCTGTTTACATTTACACTAAAACTTCCCAGATTACCCAGCCTGACTATTTTTCCTTCTTCCAAAGCCTGAGGAATTACTTCGGTGAGGGCGATCAGTACCGCGTAAACATCTGTTTTGCTAACAGTCGACATCATAGAGATTTGCTTTGACAAACTGTCAAGGGTTATATCACCCTGGTTAACGGCTACGGCATAAAACCTTTTGGCTGTTGCCGGATCACGCGGATTGATGCGTGTGATTGCTTTAATTTTAATTGACATAATAAAAGTTTTTAATGAATATTAGGTTGATTTTTATAGTTAATACCAAATATTATTTATTTGTCGCACCTCCATTGCAAAAAATATTATCTGATGATTACCTATCATTCTAAATATCAGGACTGTTGAGCGGCATACCACCGCTTATAGATTATCACAAATTTTTTTGTACTATTGGAAAAATGGTATTAAAAAGAAGCAGATAATAAAACCTTTTGAGTAACCGACAAAAACCTTTTGAGTAATCAACAAAAACCTTTTGAGTAAAGTGGGAAAACCTTTTGAGTAATTTCCAATTTAAACCTAAGAAATGATAAAAACATAAAACCTTTACATTGAGCGAAGACGAAGTGCGAAACCTTTACACTGAGCGAAGTCGAAGTGCGAAACTTGAAAATTCTTGATACATAATAAATAAAATAATATATTTACTAAAAATAAACAGAATGCTTCCTCGTATCGCCTATCTGACTCAAGATGGATGTATTTACGATACACCTTATCGCATATAAACAAGTTATCGTTCATTGTAAAAAGACAGAAACAGACGACAGAATGATGAAGAAATTTTTGCTGCATAAAAACAAAAAAAAAGAAAACTCACAGCACATTCAGGCACATTTTGCTGCCCCAATGCACGGGCGACCGCTTCACAGACAAAAGAGTCATCATTTTGACAACGCATCAACCTGTTGAAAATTGATTATTTGATTGTTAATAAGTTTTAAATCTTTGTTGTTCATTGATTTAAAAAAGAATCTTATAATTGACAATTATTGTCAAGTTAATATTTTCAAATTGAAAACGACCGGAGAAATAATTAGAACCAAACGAGAAAAGAAAGGGTTGCTATTGCGACACGTTTCTGCTCAACTCGACATTGACACAGCTATTCTTAGCAAAATTGAACATGGCGAAAGAAAAGCGACAAGAGAACAAATAACTAAGTTGGCTGAAATTCTCGAAATCAACAAGAAATCATTGCTAGTTCAGTATTTGAGTGAAAAGATTCTTTATGAACTTAAAGATGAGGAATTAGGAATTCAAGCACTAAAAGTTGCTGAAAAAACTATCAAGTACGGAGTAATTAAAAACAAATAAAATGACAGAATTATTATCCATAAAAGAAGCAAGTCTTTGGGCTACAGAATATTTAGAAAAAAATGTTACGACTTCTAATATTTCATATCTTATTCAGTATGGTAGGATTAAAAAGGTTGGTGATAATGGCTCAACTCAAGTTATCAAAGAAGAACTTATAGAATATTATAAAGACAAAAATAAATCACGACAAGAGGAATGGAAAGAACAATTAGGAAGTGATTTAAATTGGGCATTGTCTTTTGAACAATACAAAGAAGCTGAAACAACTAAGCATGTTCACAGACTACATCCATACAAAGGAAAATTTATTCCGCAATTAGTAGAATACTTTTTAGATGACCATACGGATAAATTTAAGAAAGAAGTTTACTTTAAACAAGGTGACATAGTTTATGACCCATTCTCAGGCAGTGGTACAATAATGGTTCAAGCATGTGAACTAGGAATTCATGCAGTTGGAAATGACGTTTCGGCTTTCAATGCTCTTATTGGAAATTGCAAAGTGACTAAATATAAGCTCGTTGATGTTCAAACTGAAATTGACAGAATTTCAAGAGTACTAAAATCTTTTTTATTAGCCCACAAAACACTTGAATTTGAAGACAAGCTTTTAAAAGAGTTGAATGTGTTCAATAATAAATATTTTCCAGTACCAGAATATAAATACAAAGTAAAACATAAAGAGATTGACGAGAAAAAATATGGTGAGGAAAAAGAAAAAGAGTTCCTTCCTGTCTTCAACAATCTAGTTAAGGAGTATAAAATTAAACTACGCCAAGACAAGGAAGATTCATTCCTTGATAAATGGTATACTCAACATATTCGTGATGAAATACAAGTTGTATTTAATGAAATCAAAAAGATAGAAAATCTAGACACAAAAAAAATCGTTAGTGTTATTCTAAGTCGAACAATAAGAAGTTGCAGAGCAACGACTCATGCTGACTTGGCGACTTTGATTGAGCCAATTACTTCCACTTATTATTGTGGTAAACATGGAAAGATGTGTAAACCATTATTCTCAATTCTTAAATGGTGGGAAACATATACCAAAGACACAATTAAAAGATTAGTACAATACAATAAACTCAGAAAAGATACTTTCCACACTTGCTTAACAGGTGATAGCAGGAATATTGACATCATTGAAGGACTTAAAAAACTTAACCCTGAATTTTCGAAGCTTGTTGAAATGAAAAAAATCAATGGAATATTTTCATCCCCACCTTACGTTGGTTTAATTGACTATCATGAACAACATGCATATGCTTATGACTTATTTGGTTTTGAACGCAAAGATGAATTGGAAATTGGTCCTCTATTTAAAGGGCAAGGTAGAGAAGCAAAACAAAGCTACATTGAAGGAATAAGTGCAGTATTGAATAATGCAAAGAGATTTTTCATTGATGAATATGACGTATTCCTTGTAGCAAACGATAAATACAATATGTATCCAATAATTGCCGAATATGCCGGAATGAAAATCGTTAATCAATACAAACGACCAGTTTTAAACAGAACCGAGAAAGATAAAAGTGCATATTCTGAAATAATTTTCCATTTGAAATCCAAATAATGAAACAATTACTAGATAGATTACAAATATCAATTGAACATCTTAAGTGTCTTGATGAAGTCTTTGCAGAACATAATAAGGAATATCAAAGAATAAGTGATCTATTGAGTTCAGATGAATTCAATCCAATTTACGAAGAAATTTCGAGGGAACTATATGCCGGAGGAAAAACTGCTTCTAATAGCAGAGTAAAATTGAATCGCCAAATGATACTTGGCGACATTATAGAATATATTTTCTCAGGTAGGGCCTATTATTATGCTGCTAAATCAGACGAACATTTAAAGAATTTTTACAAACTAATCTTCTACTCTGTTAATCAGATGTTGTTGTTTGACACAATAACAGTTAACCCAGATTTAAGGAGAGCATACATTGAAAAACTTGAAGAAAAAATACCTTGTGAAATACTTTATGAAAAACCAGGTGATAAGAAATTAGCAGAGCAAATAAAAGAAAGTGAAGTTAAAATATGGCAAACAGAATGGACTTCGGCCATTGATGATTTTATTGATTCACTTTTGCCGAAAACATTAGGTGCACCAAAGGAGTTAATTGTATTTGCAGAATTTATTCGATTACGATTTGGAATAATAATCCCTTTGTTACTTATTCAGAGAATTTTTGGAAATAAAAACCCCATTGCACCACCTGACTTTCTAATTCTTCAAAACAATAAAGAAATATATGGAATTGAAGTTGGCTATAAAAAGGAACTTCAAAGTCGTGAGTTTTCGATAAGAACTTCGATTCCAACATTTGCTGTTGATTTAAAGCGAAACATGCATAACAGATGTCCAAAATGTGGTGAGAATATTTTATATTGTGATGTGTTGATTGAGAATTATTCTAATGGAACTTTAAAAAACGTTCTTGTTGAACGTGATGGTGAAAGAAAACTATTTTGTAGTGAATGTCCGAATTTTGATGATGGCAATTGTAAATTCTCCAACTATTACGGATGGGTTGAAGGAGTAAACTTTAATGGACAACCATTGGATTCAAAGTCAAATAGGCATTATCATACATGTTGTGTGAAAGATGATAATTATTTGTATCGAAGAGCACTAATGAATATCTTGGGAAATCACAGAAATGGCTTTTTTGCACAAATTCCTGAAATTGATGGAATTGAAAATCTAATAAATAAATAAAAATGGCATTAACTCAACAACAAATCCAGCAAGTAGAAACTGTTTTACGAAACAGTTTAAGACATAAATTTCAGAACTATAATCCTGAGCCTGCAGTAATGCCATTTCATACAAGGTTACTTGGTCAGGATAGAATGGCTTTGTTTTCATTTATTCATTCATTAAATACAAACTTTGGAACAAGTATTTTTGAACCGGTGGCTAAAGCATTAGCATTGTCAAGTTTCGCAAGTGCAGAATCACAACAAACTTCTGGCAATCAAATTTCATCTGAAGCACATAGAGTTATCCAAAATATTATGGATGGACTTTCTGTTGCAACTTCTTCTCCGAATAAAATAGAAGAAATAAAAGCAATTAGGGCAGTTTGCATGTCTGGCGAAATGAAAACAGTGAAACCAACTAAAGTGGATGTTAAACTCGTTGGACATAACGGAACTATTTACTTGTTCGACATTAAAACGGCTAAACCCAATGCAGGTGGTTTTAAAGAATTTAAAAGAACTCTTTTAGAATGGGTAGCGACGACACTTGCAGCAAATCCAGAAGCAAATGTTCAAACAATTATCGCTATTCCATATAATCCATATGAGCCACAACCATACAACCGTTGGACAATGAGAGGAATGCTTGACTTAGACAATGAATTAAAAGTTGCAGCAGAATTTTGGGACTTTCTTGGTGGTCAAGGAGCTTATACTGACTTGCTTGATGTTTTTGAGAGAATTGGTTTAGAATTGAGACCAGAAATTGACGCGTATTTTAAAAGATATAACAGGCAATAACCAACAAACTTGGTGGCAAATTTGTATTTTCAGCAACCGCACAAAGCCAAACAAGAAATCCAAAAGAGCCAACGCACGGACAGAAAGATAATGCAGCAAAAATAAAAGACAGTACAACGAAAGACAAGCACCGCAAGTGCATAACACGCGGTATATTTTATTGCCGAGTTAGTGGGTATTTCAGCGTTTCTGCATCTAATAAACTTTTGTGTAATTTGAGAGGAAAGTGCTTTGATTCGCCGCGGCGAACAGCAACAAAAACATACTACCAATCCGTTAGGGTACACTGTCTGAAAATTCGATTTATAGATATTTTATGGATACATTATAGATGGATTAATAAAAATCTTTTATATTTGTATGGATAAAATATGGATACGATATGGACAAATATATAAATAAGATAAACTTTGATTTCCAAACTAATCAGCTGATTTTAAAATCGATTAGTTTTATCGACTCATTTAAGGGGAAATGGAATCTTGTTGAGAACAAAGAAAATATTTTCTTAAAGGAATTAAGGAAAATTGCAACCATTGAAAGTATAGGTTCATCAACACGGATTGAAGGAGCAAAACTTACGAATAAAGAAATTAAAGAACTTCTTGAAAATGTTAAAATAACCGAATTAAAAACCAGAGATGAGCAAGAAGTAGTTGGTTACTATGACGTTCTTGAAATCATCAATGAAAACTTTGAGAATATAAATATTTCAAAGAACTATATCCAACAACTTCATCAAAACTTACTGAAATATAGCACCAAAGATGATAGGCACAGGGGCACTTACAAGAACTTATCGAATAAAGTTGTAGCAAATTATCCTGATGGAACGCAAAGGGTAATCTTTAACACCACAGAACCGCACCTTGTGGAAAGTGAAATGGACGACTTGATTGATTGGACAAACAATCAATTAAAATCAGAAGCACTTCACCCTTTGATTGCAATTGGATTTTTTATATACGAATTTTTATCTATTCATCCATTTCAGGATGGCAATGGACGGTTATCAAGACTATTAACCAATCTATTGCTTCTAAAAAGCGATTATCTATTTATTCAATATGTTTCATTTGAAAACCTAATTGAACAGAAGAAGAAGACTTACTATGAAGCTTTAATGGATGGTCAAAAAGACAAAAATTTAGAAAAGGAAAAGATTGACAAATGGATGCTTTTCTTTTTACAATCTCTTGAAGCTTTAATACATCGATTAGAACAGAAATATGATGTTTTCAAATCTAAAGGCGGTTATTTAAATGAAAGGCAAAAGAAAATTAAAGAGTTCATTAAAACTAATCAGCCTATTAAATTAGCTGATTTAGTTAATATGATGCCTGATATTTCTATTAATACCCTGAAGAAAGATTTGCAGTATATGAAAACTGAACAAATAATTGAATCAATTGGAAAAAATAAAGGGACTGTATATATGCTGAAAGAGAGATAAGTACGTGCCCTAACACGTTAGGTTGTTTGTATAAAAAAGTTCACTTTAGTGATTGAATAATAACATTTTGACCCCTTATCCTTCCTATAAGCCAGATGCTGAATATTCTGTTTACTTAACAACAAAAGAGACTTCATATTTTAATGAACTGGGTTCCCCTCACTAACTAAAAGCAGCGTATTTTATGCCACGAACTTCCAGTCCACCTCAGCATAAGAAAGTCTAAAAGCCAACAGCGAATAGCTTGAGGCCATCAACAATTAGAAACTCAAATAATCAATAAAGAAAATTCTTAAAGTTGACTATCCCTGTGGCGAATTCAGCTTATTAATTAGCGGTAGCCCAAAGCCGCATAGCCAACCCAATGGCAAGGAGTAGCAATTGCTGTCCGTCCAAAACCTAAATCATCAACAGGGATATGCTCACAAGTGATGCTGGTTGCATAGCCTATAAATTCACCATGCAGTGTTTGTGCATTGTTTAAATAATAAGTCGTCCATAAAGTTGTCGGAACACTGTAACGGCCGCACCAATACCAGATATATTGATGAAAATCGTTTGCATCCAAGGTGTAT
The DNA here is from genome assembly GCA_018816945.1 of Bacteroidota bacterium. Classification (NCBI taxonomy): domain Bacteria; kingdom Pseudomonadati; phylum Bacteroidota; species Bacteroidota bacterium. The sequence goes on from JAHIVC010000101.1 coordinate 57,619, forward strand.
TCACTAAAACGTTTGATATTTTCCGGGTTTACCTCTCCTTTTAAACAATTTTCGATGATTTCTGCTTCAAGATCGCGGGCCTTTTGGTTCCCTGCATCATCGCAACCAAAGGGGGCACGGTCAAATCCGCCCCAATCTTCATTGCCATAATGATCGGCATCTGTAGTTACAACAATCGCATAATCCTTTCCCCATTTCCAGTTATGTTTATCTGCCACGGTTTTGATGGCTTCGGCCAATGCTTTTCCACTTTCCTCCATCCTATTCAGGCTCATGGCCGGAACAAGAATAGATACGATCGAAACATCACGGTTAAAGTATTGCAGATAAGGAACCATTGATTCAACCGAGTGTTCAACTTTTTGAAGGCTGTCATTGATCATCGCAAATTTGCCTTTCAATAAATCGTAAAGTTCTTCACGAATTGGTGATACCTTTACATCTTTCCAGGGTCCTTGCCAATGCGTATAAGTATCAAAAACCAACGAATCTTCAATTCCCATAGCAGCAGCTCGATGCGCTACCCCAATTAAAATTACATTGGGCGCCTTCACGTTATGCAAAATTTCCGGAAATAATTTCCCCACATAGGTATAATCATCGTGAGGGCAAATAGCCATTTTCCAAGGATCACCTATAGTTTTATTCCATCCTTTACGGTCGATACGGGCCATTAAACTATCCATTTGCCAGGGGTATTGTGCAAAACCAATGGTATCTTTCTGCGGCCGGACAGATTTAAATTCTTTTTCCGTATTCTGAGTATTTGCACAACTAACGGTAAACAATAATCCTAACGACAGGATCATCAATGGAAACATTTTTTTTATCAAAGAGTTCATGACTGAGCATTTAAATTAGAGATTTGATCATGGAAATTTAATAAATAAATGGGATCAAACGTTTTGATTTTTTAATATAATCGATGTAAGCCGGGAAATGGTTTACCAATCCTTTTTCTTCGTATTCAATTTTAAATAAGAGAACAATCAGTAAAGCCAGGAGATAAGCAAGTCTTAAATTACTATAATATTCTCCAACCAGAGCAATCATCACCATTAAAGTTGCTGAATACATGGGATGCCGCACCAAATAATATGGACCAGAAGTGATCAAGGCTCCATTTTGCTTCACGATGGGCCTTATATCAATATTTCTCAATCTCATTTCATAAATGGACCATATTACTAAACTTATGCCTGATAACTCTAACAAAAGCCATAAGTTTAGATGATTAAAAATGGGGGCACTTATCAGAATAAGAGATATAAATGATAGCTGCAAAAAAACCAATAGTTCGGGATAGTATTTTCTCATAGAAAGCAATTAGCAAGCTAAGATAAAAAAAACCGGCCAGGAAATGAATCCTGACCGGAAAGCCGAATTAATAAAAATTGTTGTAACTTATATTTATATGTCGATTTACATACTATAGAGTTTATAAAAGTGATTTACCCTATCTGAATTTATTTATTTTTAATAAAATTGGAAATCCAGTCGCCTATTTTACTTGTACCAAAAGATTTACCATCCTTTGCAATTTCCGCAGAAACAATACCTTCACTAATAGATTTTTCGACCGCTTCCTTAATAAGTGCTGCTTCTGAACTTAATTTAAAAGCATATTCAAACATCATACCTGCAGAAAGAATGGTTGCCACAGGATTTGCAATATCTTTTCCGGCTGCTTGGGGATACGACCCATGTATAGGTTCGAACAAGAAATTTTCAATGCCTATAGAAGCTGAAGGAAGTATTCCCAAAGAACCACTAATCACACTTGATTCATCCGAGAGAATATCGCCAAATAGATTCTCCGTCACCAATACATCGAATCGCTTTGGCCATTGAATGATCTGCATGGCAGCATTATCAACAAACATATACTCCAATAAAACATCCGGATAATCTTTGGCCATATCTTGTGCGGTTTCCCTCCACAATCTGGAAGTTGCAAGCACATTTGCTTTATCAACAAGCGTAAGTTTTTTTTGGCGCCTGGCAGCCAGTTCAAATCCAAGTTTCATAATTCTTATGATCTCATATTCCGAGTAAACACAGGTATCATAAGCCGTTTTACCATCCTCCGAGCGTCCTTGTGGTTTCCCAAAATAAAGTCCACCGGTAAGCTCACGCAGGCAAATAAAATCAACACCTTCAATAATTTCACGTTTTAAAGGAGATTTTTCAATGAGCAAAGGAAATGAAATTACAGGACGAATATTAGCAAACAAACCAAGTCGTTTCCTCATCTCAAGCAATCCTTGTTCCGGTCTGACCTTTGCTTTGGGATTATTATCATATTTGGGATCACCGATGGCTCCGAAAAGGATGGCATCAGCTTTTAAGCATAATTGATGTGTTTCTTCAGGATAAGGATTTCCACATTGATCAATAGCTGCTGCTCCAACCAAACCATAAGTAAAATTTATTTTATGCTTAAATTTTTCAGCAATGGCCTCAACAACTTTTATGGCTTGTGCTATAATTTCAGGTCCGATTCCATCACCCGGCAGGACCGCTATTTTTAAATTCATATTTTCTGAGTTCTTTGATAAAGATTAATTTTATTTGTCTTTTGAAATTTATGATTGATATTTCGTGATCAATGTAATTAAATACAATCTACTAAATACTGTCTACTAAATACTGTCTACTAACTACTTTCTACTGTCTTCTATCTTCTGCATTCTGCCTTCTAACTATATTCATTCTCAATCACATTCAGCATTTTTTCAGTTGCCACTATAGCTGCAGTTGTTTGATCTGTCTCCAGTCCCCTGGTTTTAAATTCACGGTTTAAACGCCAGGTAATCACGGTTTCAACTAAAGCATCTGTTCTGCCTCCCGGAGGAATTGACACAGAATAGTCTAGTAATTGAGGAAACGGCTTATTCAATTTCAAATAGATTTTTTTGAGGGCATTCATGAATGCATCATATTGCCCATCCCCTTCCGAATTGGCCTGATAATTTTCATCATCAATATCAATTTTGATGGAAGCTGAAGGTTTTAATCCTTTTGAAAGCGAAATAACATAATACTGAATTTTAATCCGATTAGAAATTGATTTACTTTTCAACACATCAGCAACAATAAATGGAAGATCATCGATCGTAACAGTTTCTTTACTATCTCCCAAATCAATTACCTTTTGTGTAACCTTTTTCAATGATTCAGGATCAAGACTCAAGCCCAGTGTTTCCAAATTCATTGTAATATTTGATTTGCCCGAAGTTTTGCCTAACGCATAACTGGTTTGCCTCCCAAAACGTTCAGGAATTAAATCATTTTGATAAAGTTTATCTTTATTGTCTCCATCGGCATGCACCCCACTGCATTGGGTAAAAACATATTCGCCAATTAAGGGTTTGTTTGCAGGGATTCGAATTCCGGAGAAGGTTTCAACCAAGCGGCTGATTTTATTCAGTTTTTTTTCATCCACAGAAGTGTTCATTTTCATCTGATCGCGCACAACAGCAATTACGCTTGAGAGTGGCGCATTACCGGCCCGCTCACCTAAACCGTTTACCGTTGTATGAAAACAGCGGATACCGGCTCGTAATGCTCCAACAACATTGGCCACTGCTAAATCGTAATCATTATGGGCATGAAAATCAAAATTCAAGTTGGGGTAACGATCAATCATCTGTTTACAGAATGCATAAGTTTCTTCAGGGTTCAGGATTCCCAAGGTGTCTGGCAACATGTAACGGTCGATTTTCGCTTTGCATAATTGATCCATCATATCCAGTACATATTCTTGCGAACTTCTCATCCCATTCGACCAGTCTTCCAAATAAATATTCACCTTGATTCCCATTTTTGATGCATTTTCGGTAAATTCTTTAATTTCTGCGAAATGCTGTTCAGGTGTTTTCCTTAGCTGTCCGATAAGATGTTTTAATGACCCTTTGCAAAGTAAATTAACAACCCGGCCTCCTGCATCATTGATCCAGTTTAAAGATTCCATTCCATCAACAAACCCCAAAATTTCAATTTTATCAATAAACCCATCTTTTCGGGCCCATTCGGTTATCCGCTTTACAGCATTAAATTCTCCATTCGAAACTCTCGCAGAAGCAATCTCAACCCTGTCAACCTTAACATCCTGGAGTAATAATCTGGTCACGCTGAGCTTTTCAGAGTCGTTAAAGGATACCCCGGTTGTTTGTTCGCCATCGCGCAAGGTTGTATCCATGATCTGTATTAAATTGTTCATTTTTTTTGCTTTTGGTTATTTGCTTTTAGCTATTGGCTGTTGGCTTTTAGCTGTTGGCTTTTAGCAATTAATTAGAAGACAGTAGTTAGTAGACAGTAGTTAGTAGACAGTAGTTAGTAGACATCATTTATCATTTATCATTTATCATTTATCATTCATCACTTATAACTCATAACTCATCATTCATAACTCATCACTCATAACTCCTCATTAAAAAGCAGCTACCCTGTCCTGTTCATATTTTTCAATCTCGCTTAACATATTTTGCAGATATAAAAAATCATCGTAACCGTGAAGCAGACATTCTTTTTTATAACTATTTATCTCAAATGAAATCAGCATGTTTTTAGCCGGTACTTTTAAGGATTGTTCTTCCAAATCAACTTCAAAAATTGTTTTAGGGTCATTGCTTACCTCTTTCATCAGTACCTCAAATTCATCAGCACTGACTTGAATTGGAAGCAAGCCATTATTTAAGGCATTATTTTTGAAAATGTCGGCAAAATAACTCGACACAACAACCCTGAAACCATAATCATAAATTGCCCAGGCGGCGTGCTCACGACTTGATCCGCATCCAAAATTCTTTCCGGCCAACAGAATTGTGCCTGAATATTTTTCATCGTTCAAAACGAATGACTCGTTTTTTTCATTTGATTTTCCGTACCGCCAGTCGCGAAAAAGATTGTCGCCAAAACCTTTTCGTTCAACCGCTTTTAAAAATCGAGCAGGAATGATCTGATCAGTATCAATATTTTCAATTGGTAACGGAACTGCCATTGATTTTAAGTTTTTAAATTTCTCGAAACTCATTGCTTTAAATTTTATACTATTTTGATTCATAATTAAAAAAAGTCGGCCGGATTGGTGATTACTCCAGTTACAGCAGCCGCGGCTGCAACCAGAGGGCTTGCGAGCAAAGTCCTTGCACCCGGCCCTTGCCTGCCTTCGAAATTCCGATTAGAGGTTGATACTGAATACTTGCCGGAAGGGACTTTATCGTCGTTCATTGCCAAACAAGCCGAACATCCGGGCTGACGCAAACTGAACCCTGCTTCTTCAAGTATTTCAACAAGTCCTTCTTTCCGAGCCTGCTTTTCAACCGCTTTTGATCCGGGAACTATCCACGCAGTGATATTTTCTGCTTTTTTACGTCCTTTTACTAATTCAGCAAAGATCCTCAAATCCTCTATCCTTCCGTTTGTGCAACTACCCACAAAAACAAAATCAACCGCCTTTCCAAGGAGTGATTGTCCTTTTTCAAGACCCATGTATTTAAGGGCATTGTTAAAACTTTCATCTGTTATATTTTCCGGAATCCGTTCTGTGATATTCATTCCCATTCCCGGGTTCGTACCGTAAGTTATCATCGGAAAAATATCGGCAGCATTATAGTGATATTCTTTATCGAATACAGCATTTTCATCTGTTTTCAGCTTCGACCATTCCTTCACCGCTTTTTCCCAAGCTTCCTCTTTTGGTGAATTTTCTCTTCCTTTGAGGTAATCGAAAGTTACCTGATCAGGTGCAATTAAGCCACCTCTTGCTCCACATTCAATGCTCATATTGCACAGACTCATTCGCGCTTCCATGCTCAAATTACGGATGGTATCGCCAGCAAACTCAATAAAATATCCCGTACCTCCACTGCTACTGATTTGTGATATGATATACAGAATGAGATCTTTTGAGGTAACAGCTTTGTTCATCTTACCGTTAATCGAAATCAGCATTCGCTTTGGCTTCGTTTGCATGATACACTGACTGCCAAAAACCATTTCTACTTCACTGGTTCCAATCCCGAAAGCAACCGTACCAAGCGCTCCATGCGTTGAAGTGTGACTATCCCCACAAACAATCGTCATACCCGGTAAAGTCAATCCAAGCTCCGGGCCTATTACATGTACAATTCCAAGATGCTCATGCTTCAAATCAAATAGTGTGATATGGTGATTCTTACAATTTTTCTCAAGTGTTTGCACCTGTGCTCTCGATAATAAATCTTTTATGGGGAGATGCTGATCAATAGTAGGAATGTTATGATCCATAGTTGCTAGCGTTTTATTCGGTCTCCAAACTTTTAATCCTCTTTTTTCCAGATTTCCAAAAGCAACCGGGCTTGTAACTTCATGAATATAATGCCTGTCGATGTAAAGCACATCAGGTCCGTCTTCAATTCTCCGGATGACATGCGCATCCCAAATTTTATCAAATAATGTTGTATGCTTCACTTTGGTTAAATTTATCTTTCGTTCATACTTGCTACTTCCTTTTCTTCATTTACTTTTCTGCCGTTCGGGCTCATCTTATTGATGGCATCCAAATAGGCTTCAACGGATGCCGTAATGATATCTGTATTTGCAGCAAATCCATAATAAATTTGGCCCTCGTGCAATACTTGCATATGCACCTTCCCGATATCATCGCTCCCACGTGTAATGGCCTGGATCAGAAATTCCTGAAGTTTGGTTTTCCGGTGAATGATGCTCTTGATTGATTTGATGGCCGCGTCAACCGGACCATTTCCCGATTCGGTGGCTGCGAATTTTTCTCCTGCAATATCTAATCGGATCGTTGCTACGGGTACCAAATTTTTCCCGGTAATCACCTGAAGAAAATCCAGTTTTATTCTACGTTCCTCTTTTCGAACATCTCCAATTAACATGGCGAGATCGTCATCATTGATGTCTTTTTTCTTATCAGCCAAAGTCAAAAACTCATCATAAACCAAATCAAGTTTCTCTTTGGTGAGTTTAAACCCTAACATTTCCAACCTGTTTTTCAATGCTGCCCTCCCACTTCGTGCAGTTAAAACCATTGACGATTCATTAATTCCAACGTCAGCCGGATCAATGATTTCATAATTTTCACGGTTTTTAAGTACTCCATCCTGATGAATCCCACTTGAATGGGCAAAGGCATTGCGCCCGACTATCGCTTTATTCGGTTGAACCGGCATATTCATCAATCCGGAAACCATGCGACTGGTTTTATAAATTTTCTTGGTATTGATATTGCACTCAACATTCAGGGTTTTATGACTTTTCAGGATCATGGCGATTTCTTCGAGTGAAGTATTACCGGCCCTTTCACCAATTCCGTTGATAGTTACCTCTACCTGACGGGCACCATTTTCGATACCTGCAACGGTATTTGCGGTAGCCAATCCCAAATCGTTATGACAATGCGTAGAAATGATGGCCTGATGAATCCCATTTACTTTTTCAAATAAATATTTGATTTTTTCACCATACTGATTCGGTAAACAATAACCCGTTGTATCAGGGATATTTACAACGGTTGCACCTGCCTTGATAACGGCTTCAACTACTTTTGCAAGATATTCGTTTTCGGTCCTACCTGCATCTTCACAATAAAACTCGACATCTTCAACAAAGCTTTTGGCATATTTTACTGCAGCTATTGCACGCTCAATAATTTCATCCTGATTCGATTTCAATTTATAGTTGATGTGATAAAAAGAAGTTCCAATTCCTGTATGTATTCGTTTCCGCTTGGCATACTTTAATGCATCAGCAGCAACCTCAATATCTTTATCAACCGCTCTAGAGAGTGCACAGATAGTTGGCCAGGTAACAGCCTTTGATATTTCCATCACCGAATTAAAATCGCCCGGGCTCGAGATCGGAAAACCGGCTTCGATGATATCGACACCGAGTACCTCAAGTGCCTTAGCAACTTCAATCTTTTCAACTGTGTTTAACTGGCACCCCGGAACCTGTTCGCCATCTCTCAAGGTTGTATCAAAAATGTATAATTTATTGTCCATTATTAAATATTTTAAAAGTTCTGATTATATTAAACTGATTAATTATTCTCAGGACGCAATCCACGTACTACTGAGCCGACTCTCCACATTTCACTATTTTTGAGTTCGTTGAGTTCGGCGTCGAGTTTTGCACGGTAATCAGATTTACTATTGGCTTCAATTACAACCCTGGCTTCACTGGCTGAAGAAACTTCTTTGTACAATTGACTAAAAACAGGTTTTGTTGCATCCCTGAATTTTTTCCACCAATCCAAAGCACCACGTTGTGCTGTTGTTGAGCAATTGGCATACATCCAATCCATTCCGTTTTCTGCCACGAGTGGCATTAAACTTTGAGTTAATTCTTCTACGGTTTCGTTAAAAGCTTCTGAAGGAGAGTGACCGTTTTCTCGTAAAGTCTCGAATTGAGCGGCAAATATTCCCTGAATAGCTCCCATTAAGGTTCCTCTTTCTCCGGTTAAATCGGAATACACTTCTTTTTTAAAAGTTGTTTGAAACAGATATCCTGCTCCTACGCCAATTCCAAGTGCAGAAACGCGATCTAAAGCTTTACCGGTAGCATCCTGACTAATTGCATAACTCGCATTCAAACCTCTACCTTCTAAAAACATACGACGCAAACTTGTACCTGAACCTTTAGGGGCAATGAGGATAACATCAACATCGGCAGGAGGAACGATTCCTGTTTGCTCACTATATGTAACACCAAATCCATGCGAAAAATACAATGCTTTGCCTGTTGTAAGATGTGATTTAACAGTTGGCCAAAGCGCGATCTGACCTGCATCTGAAAGCAGGTATTGAATGATGGTACCCCGTTCACACGCTTCATCAATTTCAAATAAATCTTTGCCCGGAATCCAGCCATCCTTAACAGCTTTATCCCAAGTTTTTGAATCTTTGCGTTGACCAACGATTACATTAAATCCATTATCTTTTAAGTTTAAAGCTTGTCCCGGCCCCTGCACACCATACCCGATGACTGCAATTACTTCATTTTTCAATACTTCCTTTGCTTTACTCAAAGGAAATTCTTCTCTTGTTACGAGGCTTTCTTCAACTTCGCCAAATTTCATTTTTGCCATTTTATTATTTTTTTAATTATTTGTGATTATTCTGAGTTAATTCAAATTATATTTCTTCGCTCATTTCACGCTTTTCAAGTTTATCAAGATATTCGCTCAAGAGTTCCTTTTTCAATCGTGTAATTGCAACTCTGCCCGACCGCACAAATTGTAAAACACCAAAAGGCTTTAATTCCTCAAAAAGTTCCTGAGTTTCGTGCTTATGACCTGTTTTTTCTATTGCAGTATATTCCTTTGTTACCTCCAGAATACGTGCATTGTGTTTACGGATGATCCCTTCTACCTGATTTGACTCCAGAAAAGTGGAAGTTTCAATTTTGTACATAGCCATTTCCTGGTGCAAAATCTCATGTTCGCGAAGAAAGAATGTCCGCAAAATATCAATCTGTTTATCGAGCTGCTTAACAAGGTTTTCGACCGTTACTAAAGCGCATTTCACAACAATGGTAAACTTATAAACCCCTTTGATTGCAGATTCAGAAACGGTTAAGCTATCAATATTTAATTTTCGTTTGGTGAAATTGATTGTTATTCTGTTTAAGATACCAATGCTGTTTTCAGAAAACACGGTTATTGTAAATTCCTCTATCATAATTATTTTATTAAAATCATTTTTATATTATTATTCGTCTCCAAAAACAATCTCATTTACTGCTGATCCGGAAGGAATCATCGGAAATACATTTCCTTTTGCCTCAACGGCCACTTCTAAGATAAAAGGTTCGTTGCTATCCATCATTTTTTGAACGGCTGCATGTAAATCTTTTCTATCAGTTACTTTTTGTCCATCGATTCCGTATGATGCTGCAAGCATTACAAAGTCAGGGCTTGTAATTGAAGTAGCAGAATATCTTTTATCAAAAAACAATTCCTGCCATTGTCGAACCATTCCCAGATAATCGTTATTAAGCACAATCATTTTAACAGGGACTTTATTAAAAGCAATTGTACCAAGTTCTTGCATGGTCATTTGAAATCCTCCGTCCCCGGAAATTGAAACAACTTTTCGGTGAGGTGCCGCAATCTGAGCACCCATGGCTGCAGGCAATCCATATCCCATCGTACCTAAGCCACCAGAAGTTATAAAACTTCTCTTATTCTTGAATTTATAATACCTTGAAGCCACCATTTGGTGCTGACCAACATCAGTTACTATTACTGCTTCTCCTTTTGTCACTTCATTTAAATGACGTAATACTTCACCCATGGTAATCTGTCCGGTTTCAGGATTTAGTTCCTTTTGGATTACACGGCTAGTTTCCTGATCGTCGATAAACTTGAAACTGTTGCGCCAAACAACGTGGGCATTGGGGCTAACAAGCTTTGTTACTCTTGCCAGCGTATCCTTTACATCTCCTAAAACGGTTACATCCACTTTAATGATTTTATGAACTTCAGATTTATCTATTTCGAAATGAATTTTCTTGGCATTTGGTGCATAAGCACTTACTTTACCCGTAACCCGATCGTCGAATCGCATTCCTAATGCAATGATCAGATCTGCTTCGTTTGTTTTGATATTTGGTGCTGCATTCCCATGCATACCCAGCATTCCGGTATAAAGTTTATGATCATTTGGCAGTGCTGATAGTCCTAATAAAGTACTAGCTACTGGAATTCCGGTTTTTTCTATAAATTCTTTTAATTCCTTTTCCGCTCCACTTAATACAACACCTTGCCCAACTAAAGCAAGTGGTCTCTTGGCATTGTCAATCAGTTCAAATGCCTGTTGGATTCTGATATCTTTAGTTTCAGGTATCGGAATATAACTTCTTATTTTGGTGCATTTTTCGTAATAAAAATCAACTTCGGCAAACATGGCATCTTTTGTAATATCAATCAAGACAGGTCCCGGACGGCCTGAACGGGCTATGTAGAAAGCTTTTGCCACTGCAGGAGCAATTTCTTCCGCACATGTCACTTGAAAATTCCATTTGGTGACCGGCATGGAAACGCCAACCACATCTGTTTCCTGAAATGCATCAGTACCAAGCAAATGAGAATATACCTGACCTGTAAAACATACAAGTGGTGTAGAATCCATAAAAGCATCCGCAATGCCTGTTATTAAATTGGTTGCTCCCGGTCCGGAAGTAGCTATACAAACCCCTACTTCTCCACTTACCCTGGCAAAACCCTGCGCTGCGTGAATTGCACCTTGCTCATGTCGGGTCAATATATGGTGTAGCTGATCTTCATAATCCATTAATTTATCGTAAACAGGCATGATTGCTCCTCCCGGATAGCCAAAAATGGTCTTGACATTTTCGGCAATCAATGATAGAATTAATGCATCTGATCCACTAACGCGTTTACCGGTTTTATTTTTTGTTGTTTTAGTATCAAGTGTTATCGTTTCCATTTCAAGTTTTATTAAGTTTTAATTACTTGGTTTTGTTATTAAAAATTCTTGCTTTAAAGTATTCTGATTGCACCCATATCTGCTGATGAAACATGAGCTGCATAAATTTTTAAAGCCTGACTGATGTCCCTTTCCCTGTTTTCGGGGAGATAAGCTCCATTATTCTTTGATTCCAAAGTTTTTCTTCGTTGATCAAGTACCTCGGAAGGAATGATTAGATTTATGCTTCTCTTGGGAATATCAATTTCGATGAGATCACCATTCTCTACCAAAGCAATGGTTCCACCTGCCGCAGCTTCAGGTGAAGCATGGCCTATCGATAAGCCTGAAGTTCCTCCTGAAAACCTTCCATCGGTAAGCAAAGCACAGGATTTATCTAATTTTTTTGATTTTAAGTAAGAGGTAGGATAAAGCATCTCCTGCATCCCGGGGCCTCCTTTTGGACCTTCATATCTGATAATTACAACATCACCGGGCTTTACAGTTCCATCCAGTATTCCATCGCAGGCACTATTCTGAGATTCGAAAACCCTGGCTTTACCAGTGAACTTCAATACCGAAGCATCCACCCCTGCTGTTTTCACAATACAACCATCCTCTGCCAGATTACCAAATAATACAGCCAAACCACCATCTTTGCTATAGGCGTGTTCAATAGATCTCACACAACCATTCTCATCATCTAAATCAAATTCTTTATAAAAGTTTTTTTGTGATCCCATCACGAGATTAGGAATTCCTGCAGGTGCAGATTTGTAAATCTTATGCTTTTGATCATCCTGATTGTCACCTTTTATGTCCATTTCATTTAAAGCCTGACTTAAGGTCGAAAATGAAACATTATTTACAGATGTATCCAATAAATTACTTCGATTGAGTTCACCAAGAATGCGCATTACGCCCCCTGCCCTATTTACGTCTTCAATGTGGTAGCTCGAACTTGGTGCGACTTTGCACAATACCGGAATTTGTCGTGAAAGTTCATCTACATCTTTCATTGTAAAATTAACGTTGGCTTCGCTGGCGATGGCAAGCAGATGTAAAATGGTATTTGATGATCCGCCCATGGCAATATCAAGTTTCATGGCATTCAGAAATGCAGCACGGGTAGCAATTGATCTGGGCAAAATACTGTCATTTTCATCACGATAATACTTAAAAGTATTTTCAACAATTTTATTTGCCGCATCTTCGAACAAACGCTTTCGGTTAACATGGGTTGCTACTATGGTTCCGTTCCCGGGTAAGGATAAACCCAAAACTTCGGTAAGGCAATTCATGGAATTAGCCGTAAACATTCCTGAGCAGGAACCACAAGTTGGACAAGCATTCTTTTCAATCGACAAAACATCGGCATCAGATGTTTCAAAATCGGCAGCTACTACCATCGAATCAACCAAATCGATGGCTTTACCTTTAAATTTTCCGGCTTCCATAGGGCCGCCAGAGACAAATACTGCAGGAATATTTAGTCGCATTGACGCCATTAACATACCAGGTGTGATTTTATCGCAATTTGATATGCAAATCATGGCATCGACCTGATGTGCATTGCACATATATTCGACACTATCGGCAATCAAATCTCTGGAAGGAAGAGAATAAAGCATCCCCAGATGCCCCATTGCAATACCGTCATCAACCGCAATCGTGTTAAATTCAGGAGCAAAGCATCCTTGCATTTCAATTATTTTCTTTACCATTTGTCCTACCTGATGCAAATGCGCATGTCCCGGAACCATTTGGGTAAATGAATTCACGACGGCAATAATTGGTTTCCCGAATTGTTGCTCTTTCATTCCATTGGCTCGCCAGAGACTTCTTGCTCCGGCCATCTTACGGCCCTGTGTTGTTGTGTTGCTTCTTAAATTCATCACCTTTGAATCATAAAAAAAGCCTTTCCCAAATCTGAGAAAGGCTTACGATTAATAACATAACTCACCTTTCTCAATTCCTTTGGAGAATGAGAATAATCACAATAATGATAATGATGCTGGATGAGTAATTGATTTTCATATTCTGTCTTCTGTCTTCTGTTTTCTGTCTTCTGTTTTCTGTCTTCTGTTTTCTGTCTTTTATTCTTCTTAAGCAAAAAAGCCATCCTCTGGTTGAGAATGGCTTAAATATTTTTAGTAATTAACAACACATTCTCAACCCGTACAGTGCACGAGGGTAATAATGAGAATAATAATGCTGTTAAATTTTGTCATGATGCGGTGTTTATTTTTGGAGCAGCAAATCTAATCACATTTTATATTACCAAACAAGCAAATAATATTATTTTTCAAAACTCAAGATTTTTGGGGTGCAGATTCTATCAATTCGTAATTAAAACAATAAGCTAAATTACAATACGTAATAAATGATGCCTAAAAATAATTATTACGGTAAAACGACAGATTTAAACCCCAAAACTATAAACCTCTAGACCATTCAGGTCTTAATTTTCCGTCCTCTGGATTTTGTAAAAAATCGTTAATCCTATTCACAAGAATCTCCTTATCCCTATCAAGAATCCCCTTTAAAACCAAATAATTCGAAGCATGATCACTCCGAAAAACAGTACTTACAAGGTTTAACTCTTGCAGGAACAGCCCTAGCTCTTTGATTAATTCATAAGGATTTAATTGAACGAATTCGCCATTGAACCTCTTTTTAAAATGATTTATCCCGTATGGAAGGCTTAAAACCAAAGTAGATAAGTATTCGGGTTGAATTGAATTTATGAGTTTAGCTGAATTTATTGAATGTTGATTTGAAAAATGCTTTCCACCAAGCCCATTTAAAATCATGACACTCAACTTGATTCCGGCATTTCTGGCCTTTAATAATGCTTCTTCTGTTGAATTATATGTCTCCCCTTTATTAATCATTTTCAACAACTCATCATCACCTGATTCGATCCCAATATAGAGCAATTTTAAACCAGCGTTTTTTAACTGCATCAATTCCTCTTCTGTTTTACTCAGGATATCTCTTGATGAAGCATAAGCAGAAATGCGTGCCAATCGAGGAAAACTTTGATTTAACTTATCCAATATTCTAATCAGCTTATCAAATGACAAAACAAAAGCATTTCCATCTGCTAAAAATATTTTACGCGTATCATCTGCTAAACCTTTAGTTTGTTCAATTTCAGCAAATATCTCCTTTTCGTTTCTTAACTTGAAACTTTTAGAGGTATACATCTCACAAAAAGCGCATTTATTCCATGAACAGCCAATCGTTAGTTGAAAAATAAGAGAATAGGCTTCGCTTGGTGGGCGAAACAGCGGTTCATCGTAACTAAAAGGCAGATAAAACATAGCCGTAAAATTAACTAAAAAGCAGGTTTGATTCTACTAAATGATCAAGAATTGCAATTCAATGGAAATACGATGGTAATACATGGTAACATATAGTAATACATGGTAATACATAGTAATACAATTGTCAAACAATAGGCATTCAGTGGACATTTGGTGGCAATAAAAGTCTCCTATCTTCAACCTAATCCACCAATTTGCTAATCAACCAATTTACCAATTTACCAATTTACCTATCAACACCTCATTCAAAAGGATGCACCTCTTGATCAAAATCAGGCCGGTAATTATCCTGACTGTCCAAGGACTGAACCCAACCTTTATGCAAACCCAGTTCATAAAAATAATCTACAACATCATTATACTCTTTAGTCTTCAAGGTTCTTCCAAAATCAAATTCATTGCAAACTCTAGCCGTAGGATAATATTGAGACATCAATGAAATATTAATATTGGGAGATAAGTCTTCGGCAATCCATCTCAAAACATCCTTACTATTTTGCACTTGTCCGGGTAAAACCAAATGCCTGATGATTAAACCTTGTTCGGCATAATCTTCCTCATTCAGATGTAAAATTGTACCTTTTTGTCTGTACATTTCTTGTAAGGCAGCTTGAGATATCTGAGGATAATTCTTAACCCCTGAAAAGTTTTGACCTAATAACTCATGGGCATATTTCATATCCGGAAGAAATACATCTACAAATCCTTCCATTTTTTTTAGTTCTTCTGCTTTATCGTAGCCATTGGAATTATAAACAATGGTTGGATGATAACCCATTTCATGCAAAGCAGTAATAATTACCTTCATTTGTGGGATAAAATGCCCGGGCGAAACAAAGCCAAGAATATTAATCCCCTGATCCAGAATTTCAATTATTTCGGTTAAAACCCTGATAAGTGACCGACTTGCCATCGATCGGTCTGATCTATTCTCACTTATCTGATAATTCTGACAATAAACGCATTGCATATTACAATTGGTAAAAAACACATTGCAAATCCCTTTAGATCCGCTTATAGGAGGTTCTTCACCATGATGAATGCAAATAGAAGAAATATTGAAATCGGCCCGACTTTTACAAAACCCCAATTTATCCGAAAAACGGTCTGCTCCGCACTCATGCGGACAAAGGCAGCACTTTTCTAATTCTTTCAGAGGCCGCAAAAGTTGTTCGAAATCTAAATCTCCAATATTCATATCTGTACAAAATTAAAAAGATTAGAATCCATCATCAATCGTTTATCAATTAAAAGAATTATTTGCAAAATTGCTTACAAATTTCATACATTTGCAGATATAATCGAAACTAATGATAATTGATTCGTTGTATCGCATTCCTTCCGAAATGAGCATCGCAAATATGTTCATTAAGATGTATGGTAAATTTTGCCGACATCTCTATGAATGCTGGATTCAATAGTTTCACTTATTCTCCTCACTTCTTTTTAATGACTTTCTAAGTCAAGCTTACCATTTTACCAATATACCAATTCACAAATTTACCTTTTATCTAATGTTAGGAGTTATTTCAAATATCCAAAGGTTTACTGTACATGATGGCCCGGGCATCAGATTAACAGTATTTATGCAAGGTTGCCCTTTATCCTGCTGGTGGTGCCACAATCCTGAGTGTATCAAGCACTATAAGGTAGATGACAATTCTGAGCATTTGAGGTATGATGTTAAGGAACTGATGAAAGAAATCAGGAAAGAGCAAATATTCATTGATGAATCCGGAGGAGGCGTTACATTTTCAGGAGGAGAGCCGATGATGCAACCCATTTTTTTAGGAGAAATACTTGATGCTTGTAAGAAAGAAGACATACACACTGCTGTTGATACATCAGGGCTGGTATCATCTGATACATTCGATTCAATTATTGATAAAGCAGATTTATTTCTTTATGATTTGAAAATTATCGATAATGCATTGCATCAAAAATATACCGGTACTTCAAATACATTAATTCTAAAAAATCTTAAAACTTTAAATGATCAACAAAAAAAGGTTATTATCCGAATGCCACTCATTCCGGGCATGACTGATAGCAAACAAAATATTGATGACGTTATCAAACTCCTAAGTTTGCTGTCAAATATTAAAAATATCAATTTGTTGCCTTATCATTCAATAGCTGAGGGTAAGTACACTAAGTATAATATTCCTTACAAGATGAAGGATGTGAAAGTGTTAAGTGAAAACAAAATAACTGAAATTAAAAACCTGTTCACCAATGCAGGATTTAATGCAAGCATTGGTGGTTAAACGAACATAATATGAACGAACGAATTAAATTACTAAGAGAAAAAAGTCTGGATGCTGAGCCTCATATGACGTATCAAAGGGCTTCATTGATCACTGATTTTTACCAGAGTGAAGAAGCAAAAAGCTGTTCGATCCCTGTAAAAAGGGCACTTGCCTTCAAACATATAATGACCCATAAAAAGATATGTGTGATGAAAGGAGAGCTCATTGTTGGAGAACGTGGATTATTCCCAAAATCAACCCCCACTTTTCCTGAGATATCATTGCATTCGATTGAGGATCTTGAACAATTGAACAATCGGGAAAAACAATATTTTATTGTGGATGAAGAAACCACTAAAGTATATAAAGAAAAGATCATCCCTTATTGGAAAGGCAAAACCATTCGAGAAAGAATGTTTAACGACTTACCAGAAGTATGGAAGTCCGCATATGAAGCAGGTGTATTTACAGAATTTCTGGAACAGAGAGCACCCGGACATACAGTATTGGGAAAACATTCTTTTAAAAAAGGATTTCTGGATTTAAAAAAGGAGATTGTCTTGGCAAAATCAAAATTAGATTTCGCGAAAGACATCAAAGCATTGGATAAGAAAGAAGAACTTTTAGCAATGGATATAGCTGCAGATGCAATTATTGAATTTGCTCACCGACATGCTGAAAAGATTGAAAGCATCATCCAAAAAGAAACTGAACCCGAACGACTTTCTGAATTAAAACAAATGCACCAGATTTGCTTAAAGGTGCCAGCCAACGCTCCTGAAACATTTTGGGAAGCACTTCAACATTATTGGTTTATTCACCAAGGGGTTATTACAGAATTGAATCCTTGGGATTCATTCAATCCGGGTCGGCTTGATCAGCATCTTTATCCATTCTATAAAAAAGAGATTGAAGACGGAAGCTTAACAATTGAACATACCAAAGAACTTTTAATGGCATTTTGGATTAAATTTAACAATCATCCTGCACCGCCAAAAATGGGTGTTACGGCAAAAGAAAGCAGTACTTATACTGACTTTTCTTTAATTAACGTAGGTGGAGTTAAAGAAGATGGTTCAGATGCTGTTAACGAACTTTCATACCTCATTCTGGATGTAATTGAAGAAATGCGTTTGCTCCAACCCAGTTCGATGGTTCAGTTAAGCAAGAAAAATCCGGAACGTTTTATAAAAAGAGCCATAAAAATAGTGAAGACAGGATTTGGACAACCTTCAATTTTCAATACAGATGCTATTGTTCAGGAGTTACTTTTTCAGGGAAAATCGCTTGAAGATGCCAGAAATGGTGGTGCAAGTGGTTGTGTTGAAACAGGAGCATTTGGCAATGAAAGTTATATTTTGACTGGCTACTTCAACCTTCCTAAAATCCTTGAATTGACCTTGAACAACGGATATGATCCACGAACCAAGAAAACGATTGGCTTAGCAACGGGAGATCCATCGACTTTTGAAACTTTTGAAGCATTGATGGTAGCCTATGAAAAACAATTAAAATATTTTATTGATATTAAAATCAAAGGGAATAATCTGATTGAAAAACTATATGCTAAAAATCTTCCGGTACCATTTCTTTCATTGCTAGTTAATGATTGTATTGAAAAAGGAATTGATTATAATGCAGGAGGAGCAAGGTACAACACAAATTATATTCAAGGTGTTGGACTCGGCAGTATTACCGACGAACTAACTGCCATCAAATACCATGTTTATGATAAAAAGTCACTGACTTATGAAACTTTACTAAATGCCATGGCAAATAATTTTGAAGGACATGATGTGCTTTTGGATCAATTACAAAATAAAACACCTAAATATGGTAACGATGATGATTATGCCGATGACCAAACCAGAAGGATATTCAACATTTACTTTAACGCCATTGATTCGCGACCGAATACGAAAGGAGGCTGTTACCGAATAAATTTATTACCTACTACTTCTCATATGTATTTTGGCAGTGTGCTGGGTGCCATGCCTGACGGAAGGTTAGCAAAAGAACCTTTATCTGAAGGAATTTCACCGGTGCAAGGTGCTGACAGAAATGGCCCAACTTCAGTTTTAAAATCTGCTGCTAAAATTGACCACATTAAAACAGGTGGTACTTTATTAAATCAAAAATTTACACCTCAATTTTTAGCGGATGATAAAGGAATTGCCCAGGTGGCTCAGTTGGTAAGAAGCTATTTTAAGTTGGATGGGCATCACATCCAATTTAATGTAGTGACAGCAAAAACGCTTCGTGAAGCGCAAGCAGAACCAAGTAAACACAAAGATTTAATTGTACGTGTTGCAGGATACAGCGATTATTTTGTTGATTTAACAGTTGAATTACAGAATGAAATCATAACCCGAACCGAACATGAAAACCTGAATTAGATAGATAAACAGGTAACAAAAAAACCGATTGTTAATTCAATCGGTTTTTTTTTCATATTCCAAATAGGGTATAGGAGCATAAACTTATCTTAATACCAAAGCGCTTAAACTTTTAAAAAATAAGTTCAACTATTAAATATAAAAATCATGAAAACACACACAAAATCTTATCTAAAAACTGCATTTGTAGTTTTAATGCTTACACTTGGGCTTACTTCCCAATTATTTGCATTCGATAATACTGCAAAGAAAACAAAAAAAGACCAACAAGGCCAGGTTGCATATGATGTATATAAAGGGAAATTAACAGATGCAAATACAAATGGGCCTTTAGTTTTTGCAACTATTGCTGTTGAAGGAGAGAATACAGCTACTATTTCGAATTCAGATGGTGAATTTATCCTTAAAATCAACAAAAATAGCAAAGCAAAAAACATTATTATTTCTCATCTTGGATATGAAAATCTTATTTATCCGATAAATAAATTAAAAGAGGACAATAATGTACTGAAAATTAACCAGGCAGTATTAACCTTAAGTGAAGTTACTGTTTATCCCGATTCTCCGGAAATGCTAATTCTTATGGTTTTAAATAAAGTAAAGGAAAACTATGGTAATAAAGCATATAATATGACCGGTTTTTATAGGGAATCAATTAGTAAGAAGAACAGATATGTTGGCTTATCTGAAGCCGTGGTAAATATTTATAAATCTTCTTATTCCGGATTATTAAGCGATCAAATTCAGATTTTTAAAGGGCGACAGGCAAGCGACGTTAAAAAATCTGACACCTTATTATTCAAACTTCAGGGTGGACCTACAACAACTATGCTGCTTGATGTGATCAAAAACCCTACTGTTATTTTAGATGCTGAATTATTAAAATACTATGATTTCAGTATAGTGAATATGATTAAAATTGGTACAAAACTCAATTATGTAATTGAATTCAAACAAAAACCCGGACTTGATTTTCCTTTATATAACGGAAAATATTACGTTGACAATGAAAATCTGGCCTTAACAGCCGCCGAATTTAGCCTTAATATTACCGATCCGGTTTCTGCTTCCAGACTATTCCTGAGAAAGAAACCAATCGGAGCCAAAGTTACACCTACAACTGCAGTTTATACAGTGAAATATCGCGAGCAAAATGGTGAATGGTTCTTTAACTACGCTAAAGGAGAAGTACAATTTAAAGTTGATTGGGATAAAAAACTTTTTAATTCAACCTATACAATCATGTCTGAAATAGCCATCACCGACAGAGATGATGAGAACATTGAAAAATTCAAAAGCAAAGACCAATTCAAAAGGACTGAAGTATTATCTGAGCAAATTGATGCCTTTACCGATGAAGACTATTGGGGAGAATATAACCTTATTGAACCAGAACAAGCAATTGAAGTGGCAATCAGAAGGATAAAGAGATTATCGAAGTAAAAAGAATCTGCTAACAATCGGTTTTTCTTTTGGTTTTAGTTTATGGAGAGCTTGAAGGGGGTAAATTTTGGCAGAGTTTACTCCCTCTCCTATAAAAAAAAACTGTAATTTGGTTGTAAAATTACAATGAGTTGAAAACGCAGGACCTGACAAGGATAGAAGACATTAAAAACGGGAATATAAAAGAGTTTGAATTACTGTTCAGAGAATTTTATAAGCCACTATTAATCCATGCAAACAGGATATTGCGAGATGGGGAAGAAGCTGAAGAAGTGGTTCAAAATTTGTTCTATAATATTTGGAAAAACAGACAGGAACTAAATATTAACATATCTGTTAATTCATATTTATACAGTGCGGTCAGAAACAATTGTTTACAATTTATTAAACGACAAAAGATAAAAAACAAATATGAACAATACTTATTATCCTATTCAGCTGACACAATTGAGCCCATAGAACATTTAGAATACAATGAATTGCACAATAAACTATATCAGGTTATGAATGATTTACCTGAACGATGTCAAGAAATATTTAAACTAAACAGATTTCAAGGGCTTAAATACCAGGAAATAGCAGATCAGCTTAAAATCTCTATAAAAACGGTAGAAGCCAATATGAGTAAAGCACTAAAACATTTCAGAAAGAACTTAAATGAATTTATGGTTAGCTCATAATTAAAACAAATAAGATGAATAAGCAAGAAAATACAGAATACTGGGAGCGAATGACTAAATATTTTTCAAATGAGCTTAACAAAGATGAAAAATCTATGTTTGAAGAATGGGCACAAAAGGTCGATAATCAAGATCTCCTTAATCAAATGAAAAGGGATTTCGAAAAGATTGACGATACAAAATATGTATTTGAAAAATCAACTGATCAGGCTTGGGGGGAATTATATTCTAAAATACAGCTTGACGATATAAAAGTTTCAACTAAGAATAAATACACCATTAACTTCCGCATATTTTATCAAGCAGCTGCAGCCCTGATAATTGTCTTTGGTTTAAGCTGGGCACTAATCCATCTAACTAAAGGTAACTCACAAAAAATCATTACTACTGAATATTCGCAATCTGAAATTACACTTTCTGATGGATCAATCGTATTCCTGAATGCCAATAGTAAGCTAATTTATCCGGAGAAGTTTGAAGGTAACAATCGCACTGTTGAGCTTATTGGAGAAGGTTTTTTTGAAATCACTCCTAACCCCGAAAAACCATTCATTATTACTGCAAACGATGCTGAAATTAAGGTGTTAGGAACCAAGTTTAATGTTTTTGCATATAAAAATATCAGCAAAGTTGAAGTATTGGTTGAATCCGGTATTGTTAGCTTATCCTCTAAAAGTGAACCAAAAAATGCTCTTTTACTTGAAAAAGGCGAATTCGGCTTTTTAAGTGATAATATTTTGCAAGAATCTTTAGTCCCAACTCCAAATTATCTTTCATGGATAACCAAAGTAATGGATTTCAGAAATGAAGATCTCGTTTCTGTTTTAGAGGTGATTAACCATACTTATGGGGCTAATATAAAATTAGAAGGCGAACCATTAAAAGAACTTAAATTAACCTCGAAATACGACAATATTCATCTCGACACTTTATTACAATCAATTTGTATTGCTTTTAATCTTGAAAAATCCGAAATTAACAACCAAATAATATTAGCTAATAAATAAACTAAATAGTGTTGCATAAGAAAGCCTTTTCAATAACGGTATTATGCTTAATGTTCATCTATTCCTATAGCCAGGATGTGGTATTATTTCAACCGATAACTGTTAATTTCAATAACATCTCAATTGATTCCGCCCTAAATATTATTGAAAATAATATAGATTATAATTTTACTTATAATTCAATCTATGCATTATATCAGAAGCCATTAAACGCAAAATTTACAAATGTGCCATTAAGCATTGTACTCGATAGCATTTTTAGAAATCCTTATCTTACCTATAGAATCATTGATAAACAGTTGGTGATTTTCAAACAAGAACCTGACACGCTGATTGAAACCGAACAAATAAAAGAGAGCAGCAGTGCTACTTCCAATTACACTATCAATGGGCGAATTATTGATGCCAAATCTAAGGAAAATATTCCATTTGCTTCAATCGGGTTCCTTAATAAAAATAGAGGGACTATCAGTAACAACGATGGAAACTTCTCCCTAACTTATGATGAACAGTTTAATGAAGATACATTGCTTATAGGCCATTTGGGTTATCGTAAGCTGGCGATCCCTGTCAACCAATTAAAGCCTGAAAATACATATATATTAGAACAGCAGTCAATATCGCTGCAAGAAGTAGTTATAAGAAGTAGTGACCCTCGCAGTTTAATTCGTCAGGCCTTGGAGAATAAAACAAAAAACTACGACATTAATCCTTTTGTTCATCGGGCGTTTTATCGAGAAACTGTTATGCGTAACGAACGATACATGGTTTATACAGAAGCCCTATTTGATATTTTTAAAACTGCATATCGGCCTACTCTTTTTGATGATCAGTTAAAACTTATTAAACAAAGAAAATTTACTGATGTAAATTCAAAAGATACTGTCCTTTTTAAGCTACAAGGTGGGCTAGGTACAAGTCTTTTGCTTGATGTTATCAAGCACCCTATCAATTTTTTAGACGAAAAATATCTATTTAAATACGATTATTTTATTCGTGACATGGTAATTATAGACAATGATTTGGCCTACTTAATAGAATTCAGGCCAAACAGGATGTCGAATGATATGGAATTCATTGGTGAAATTTATTTGAACATTAATACCCTTGCCATTGTAAAAGTTAATTTTAATTTCACAAATGATGCGATTAAAAAATTAAAGAACACTTTCATTTTAAGACAAAGCAAAGCAATCAAAGCGCACCCATTCGAATCTGAATATAGCATTACATATAAGAAAAGCATCAATGGGCTTTATTACATAAACCATATTAAAGGGTCTCTGAAATTGAAAGTCAAAAGAAAACAAAAGCTTCTTTTCTCCACCTACCAAACCTCGTTTGAAATGATTTCGACAGATATTAATACGAGGGATGTTTCGAGATTTTCACGAAAGGAAACCGTGAATAGCAATAAAATTTTCAGCGACCTGACAGATACCTATAATCTTCAATTTTGGGTTAATGAAAATATAATCATTCCTGAGGAGGATCTATCCAAAGCGCTTCAGCGTTTTCGTCAGGAAGATTTATCTCTCGAAAAGAAATAAAATACAAAACGTTACATTAACAAGAACAAGCCCCGTATACTTGATAAAAAATCTTATTTTTGGCATCTCATATACGAGTGGTTTAAAATTATGATAAAAACGAGAAAATCAATCATCACAGGTACTATTGCAATTAGCTTTTCCGCAATGCTTTGGGGGCTTGACGGTGTAGTTTTAACTCCACGATTATTTAATCTGGATGTATTTTATGTTGTTTTTGTATTGCATGCCATTCCGTTCATCATTATGAATTTCTTTTTCTCAAAGGAGTATTCGAAAATCAAGCTATTCGATCGATCGGATTACATTACCTTGCTTATTATTTCAGTTTTTGGTGGTGCAATTGGAACAATCTCTATTGTTAAAGCACTCTTTCTGGTAAACTTTGAACAATTAACGGTTGTGATCCTATTACAAAAGCTCCAACCTATTTTTGCCATTTCCTTAGCTGCTATCTTACTGAAAGAAAAATTAAAAAAGAATTTCATTTTATGGGCCGGACTGGCAATTATTTCAGGATATTTCATGACATTTGGTTTTAATCTGCCTGATTTTAATTTGGGAGGAAATACAATCTATGCATCGTTACTTGCTCTTCTTGCTGCCTTCTCATTCGGAAGTTCTACTGTGTTTAGTAAAAAAATCCTACTGAAATATGATTTTAAAACAGCAACATTTTATCGATATGGAATTACAACTTTATTCATGTTTATCATTGTTATAATTGCTGGCAAACTTCCTCAATTTTACCAAACAACGACTGAAAACTGGACCTACTTTTCGCTAATTGCTTTAACAACAGGATCTGGGGCCATTTTTCTATTTTATTACGGTCTAACAAGGGTTAAAGCCATTATTGCCACTATTTGTGAACTTTTCTTTCCATTGACTGCCATTATCCTTGATTATTTTGTGAATAACACCATCCTGTCAACTGTACAATGGATAAGTGCTATTGTCATGATATTTTCTATCATAATTTTAAATGCCAGGAATACAAAGGATAGTGCAACGAGTTAGCAATTGCATTTTATAATCATTATCTTTACTTAGGTTAAAATAGGGTATCATGAAAGATCATAACTTAAAAGTTGTATATACCGGCTCCATGGTCGAAGCAAATTTCATCAAAAGTATTTTGGAGGAAAATCAAATAGGAAGCATTGCCAGGGATTCCATTTCTGAAAGTATTGGCGCCGGATGGGGATCAGGATCACCTGAATCTTCAAGCCAGATATTTGTTGACGAATCACATGAAATTGAAGCAAAACGAATAATTGCCGAATTCTTAAATTCAAAACAAGCTTAAGCAATACTTCTTATATGCTTCAACCTGCGAATGGATATTTTTTTCTGAACGGAAGCTGGATATCAGTTAGCGATTATGCATCTAACCAGTTTTCGGAAGGCATAACTATTTATGAAGTAATTCGTGTTATTGATGGAATCCCATTGTTTATTGAAGAACATCTTAATCGTCTGGAATTATCAGCTCAGTTAATTAAATTTGATCTATGGCTAAGCCACAAAGATATCGAACGAGCCATTTATTCACTCATTGATAAGAATTCGAATCCGGAATCCAATATTCAACTTTTCTTTCACCATAAAGCTGAATCAAATTCGCAAAACTTTGTTTGCCGTTTCATCCAAACACATTATCCTGAAAAAAATGCATATATAAACGGCGTCAAGAGCATGCTTTTTGCGGCTGAACGTAAAAATCCCAGAGTAAAAAAAACCGATCAATCATTGAGATCAAAAGCTGATCATGCCATTTCTATTAATGAAGTATATGAAGTAATCTTAATTAATCATAAGTATGAAATTACTGAAGGGAGCAGGTCAAATATTTTTTTCATCCAAGGTAAAACTATTTTGACTCCTCTCAAAAAAAATGTGCTGGCCGGAGTTACCCGACAAAAGGTTATCCAATTATGTAAAGAGAATAATATGGAATGTATTGAACAGGACGTTAAATCAAATTATTTATCAAATTTTGATGCAGCTTTCTTTACCGGAACCTCTCCCAAGGTCCTTCCTGTAAAATCTATTGGCCAAATCAATTTCGATCCAGGAAATGATTTATTAAAAAGGTTGATCAAACTTTATGATGATGAAATTGAACGATATATCAAATTAGCAAAATCCGGAACTAAAAAGTTATAACGTGCCGATTTTCCTTGATGTAGTTTGTTAATTCAATCCCTGTATATCGAACAGTAACACCCAAGTTTTCCAATTTATCTGCAATCCCGTATAAATCAGCACATCCTTTACAAGCAATCGTATTCACCCCTATTTCTTGCATTTTCTTCAAATAGTCCTGCAATTCCTTATCTTCAGTCAATAGCTTTGCTGAAGGCCCCCAAATAAGTAAGGTGATATCTTTCCACCACCCATTTTTCTGAGCATTGAAGGTGTACATAAACACCATTTTAATCGCGACATCACGATCGCTGCTGGTCCAAACAATCACAAGTTTTTCTTCGTTAGCAATCGTCTGTTCGGTATTAGTGTTATTTTGTTGCTCTTGTGCAAAATTGGATAGAGTCATTATTGATAAAATTAGTGTTAAAGAAATTGATAAAACCTGGTTTTTCATAATTTTTAAACTTTTTGAAAAATGACTTGCTCGTTAAAGTTAAATATAAGACAATTTAATTATTTTTATCGAATGAAATTATTAGGAAATATAATTTGGCTTTTATTTGGAGGGCTTATTGTAGCCATCGAATATTTTATCTCAAGTATATTATTGATGATAACCATCATCGGTATCCCTTTTGGATTGCAGACCTTAAAAATGGCCAGTCTTGCATTATGGCCATTTGGCCGACACGCTGTTCATACCCATAACAGCTCAGGCTGTTTATCAACTTTTATGAATATTTTATGGTTGCTTTTTGGGGGTATCTGGATTGCCCTAACGCATTTGATATTTGGGGTCTTGTTAGCAATTACCATTATCGGAATTCCATTTGCAATGCAACATTTCAAGCTAGCTTCTGTAGGGCTTACTCCTTTTGGCAGGGAGATCAGAAGAATAAATTAAAAATCCAATTCTGCCCATTCTGGAGCACACCCCATGCGGTTGATCAAAAATGGCATTTTACAAATTACACTTCTTATGGCAGAATAGAATGGTTTAATCTGGAGGTAATGGAATGATTAAAACCACTCTAAGAAACACATATTAACCTACATAGCAATAAGATTAATAAGGATAAAAGCTCAGAAACAATCTGAGCCTTTTTAATTTCTACCAAATCGTATCGATACTTAATTGTTAACTTAAATTGAATATTTTAAATCCATCTGTTGTAAAGTTGAACTCCAATCGTGATAGAGTTAAGTGGTATAAGATATTTTATTAGGTTTAATCAGCCTTTGACTGATAATACTTAGCCTTTTCTTTGTCGTTGAGACGAGAATAAATATTACCTAGAAAATGAGCGTATTTAGGCAGAGGCTTTAATTTATACAGTTTTTCGAATAAATCCCGTGACTTTTTAAAATCAGCAGTAACAACATTCAACGCTTTAAGAAGCTTGGCATATTGGCTGTTCGTCTTCTTTTTATCATATTCTGTTATTGATTCCTGGTAAAAATTCTCTGCTTTCCAAAATAACCTTTCGGCACTCCATTCGAGGGCTATGATGTTATTACTATTGATTTTAAGTAACTCTTTAGCTGTTTTTTCACATTCAGCCTCATTTTTCAATGCTTTATTAATTTTAAAATATCCTTCAGCAATAATTTCAAGAAAAGGTTGATTATCCTGAACTAAGGGCCATTGTGCAAGTCCCTGTTCCCAATTTTCACTTTTTACGTAGCTCTCAAACAATCTAAGATCAACTAATTTGATGTGGGAACCCTTGGGGTAATTTGTATTATAAAACTCAAGATATCTGATTTCTTTAGAAAGATTATCCTTTATATGATAAATATCTGCCAGGGAAAAATATACATTTTCGTCCTTTGAACCTAAATCTTTTGCTTGTTCAAGATAAACCAGCGCCCTTTCATTTTGTCCGAGAGCATATGCAGATTTACCGGCTCCTTCATAATCCTCTAATCTGGCGAGTTCTCCTTTTGATTCAGCCACATTAATCAATTCAGCAAATTTTGCGAAAGCACCGCTATAATCACCTTCTGTGAAGGATGAAATACCTTTGGTTCTCATCTGATTAATCTGACTAATTTCTTTATTGGTTGAACAAGCTGTGATTAATATTGCAAGTCCCATGAATAAGCTTAATTTCTTCATCATTATTTCCATCTTTTTAGTGAGTTCAAAGGTAAGCATATTCAATTAACAACCAATATGAACTATATTGACGTTCATCCATTAGTAATAATGGATAATTACACTATAAACTTTAAGAAAAATAAGAAAAGATACCTTTACGTATTAGCAGTTACAATCAATGCCTTTTTCATATTGGTGCATTGCTTTTTGGCTCATACCCATACTTGAAAACCCCCCATCATGAAATAAATTCTGCATAGTAACTTTTCGGGTAAAATCAGAGAACATCATAATTGAATAATCAGCACATTCATCTGCTGTTGCATTTCCTAATGGCGACATCCGTTCGGTAAAATCCATTAATCCCACAAGATCTTTAATGCCACTACCTGCAGTTGTGGGGGTAGGTGACTGAGAGATCGTATTTACTCTGATCTTTTTTTCACGACCGTAGATATAACCAAAACTTCGGGCGATTGATTCAAGTAATGCTTTTGCATCTGCCATATCATTATAACCAAACAAGGTACGTTGGGCAGCAATATATGATAAAGCTAGCACAGAGCCCCAATCATTAATTGCATCTTTTTTATGGGCAACTTGCAAAAGTTTATGAAATGATATTGCGGAAATATCCAGGGTTTTATTCAAATAATTATAATCAAGATCGTTATACACACGCTTCTTTCTTACGTTTAACGACATACCGATAGAGTGCAAAATAAAATCCACTTTTCCGCCTAAAAACTCCATTGACTTATCAATAAGATTTTCTAAATCGGGAATACTTGTAGCATCAGTCGGGATTACGATGGTATTGCAATTTTTAGCTAGATCTTCAATGCCTCCAAAACGAATTGAAGAGAGTGTATTGGTAAGAGTAAAAGTCGCGCCCTCTTCGTGTGCCCGTTGGGCGACTTTCCAGGCAATTGATTTCTCATCAAGTGCACCAAAAATAATTCCTTTTTTGCCTTTTAAAAGGTTATAAGCCATAATAGTTAATTTAGGTATTTAAGTTCATCTTCTTTTAAGATATCGACAAAATTAACAATTTATTTAAAATGATTACAAATAATTTATAATTTAGCCACAGTTTAGAAATTAATTTAAATAGGAATAATAAGAAGAAAAAACCTAAGGATCAGTTGATCATCGAGGAAACTTACCTGACAAAACCGAACTAAAGTGAAGAATTTATGAAAGTAATATTTTTGCATTTTGCATTGCTACCTCTGAAATCTTATCTCCACTTATCATTTTGGCTATCTCCACAACTCTTTCATCAGGGCTCAATAGCTTAATGTGCGAATGAGTTTGAGTTTCATCCGATTCCTTGGTAACCCTATAATGATAAACTCCCTTCCCGGCTATTTGTGGTAGGTGAGTTATAACGATTAACTGTATTCCCTTCGACATTTCTGCTAAGATATTACCAACTTTTGCAGCTACTTCACCCGATACTCCGTTATCAATTTCATCGAAAACGATTGTTGGCAAAAGCTTTTTACCCGAGATTAAAGACTTAATGCTGAGCATCAAACGGGAAAGTTCACCACCGGAGGCAATTTTCGCAACCTCATTTAAATCACTTCCTTTATTTGCATTGAAAAAATATCGTACTCTGTCGAACCCATCAATACCAGGCTCATCCGATTGAGTATTCATGATCGAGAAACGTGCATTAGGCATTCCCAATTGCTGAAGCATACCAATAATTTTAAGCTCAATAGCAGCAATTGACTCATTTCGTGAATCCGATATTATTTTTGCAGCTATACAAAGTTTATCGAAATCCTCATCAATCTGTTGTTGAAGCTTAGCAATTTCCAACTCGATGGAGTTAATTGAATCCAGCTTATCGTAGAGTTGCTGTTTGATCTCGATCAATTCAGAAACACTATTCACATGATGCTTTTGTTCTAGTCGATAGATTAAATCCAATCGCATTTGTGTTGATTCAATCTCACCGGCATCGATATGTACGTCATTGTTAATAATTGATATTTCAGCATTTACATCCTTCAAATCAATGATGTTGGCATTTATTCTTTCGGCCAACTGCTGTAATCCGGGGTGATACTTTGCGACCCTGGCCAAGTTATTTTTTACCTCATTTAGCGAATCAAGTACATTCGATTCAGCCTCGTCAATGGTATTGCCGGCATGTAACAGTACTGATTTTATTTCTTCGGCATGAATTTGAATTTCAAGCGATGCTTCTAACTCCTGCTGTTCATCAACTACTAAATTAGCATTATCAAGTTCATCAAATTGAAACTGGAAATAATCAAAATCGGATTTCGATTTTTGTTCAATTGATTTTAATTCTTCAAGATGTACTTGAAGTTTTTTATATTGTTTGAATTGATTTTTATAGGAAAGAACTAAATCTTCATGCCCAACATAACTATCCAAGACCGCTAATTGGAAATTTGCATCATTTAGAGTTACGATGGCATGCTGCGAATGGATATTAACCAAACGATCGCCCAACTCTGTTAATACCGGAAGATTGACAGGGGTGTCGTTTACAAAGGCTCTTGATTTTCCAGCCGGGCTGATCTCTCTTCTCAATATTGTTTGATCTTCGTAATCAAGATCATTAGCTTCAAAAAACGGTTCTAGATTATATGAACCAATTGAGAATTTTCCTTCGATAACGCATTTCATTGATTTATCCTGCAAGACCTGAGTATCAGCTCGTGATCCGAGAATCAACGATAAGGCTCCCAACATGATAGATTTACCGGCCCCGGTTTCACCGGTCACAACAGAAAAGCCTTGACTGAAGCCAATATCAAGCTTTTTGATCAATGCATAATTCTCAATTAATAAATTTTGAAGCATAAGTTTGATAACTATAGCTAACAAAGTTAGAAAAACAATTGAAAGAAATTATGAGAGGAAAATAAAGTTTTAATTTCGCAATATTCCCTGGTACTTTGCGGAATTTGCAGGGTCAATTTCACTCAATACGTTTATAGCATTGGTTTTTTCTGTAGCTGAGCCCTCAGAATAAAGGTTTATAAACTCATCTCTTTTTGCTTCAACCATGAGTTGCAATAAAAACAATCCGGGTCGCTCATTATAAACTGATTTGAGCAAATTCAAATTTCTGCTTATATGACTACGTCCTTCAGCTGCCTTTTCCGACATGATATCCAGACCATTCCTGTGATATTCATACGAAAACTTTCTTAAAGGCTGATAAGCCGGATTCAGCAAATTCTCGATCAGCCAATAACGATTCTTGCTATTTTCATAAGCCTTCCAACCACCATAAGGTGAAACCTGTGCCACATTAAGAATATTCTGCGCTGATTCGAAGAATGGTGTGCCACCGTATAAAGAGAAAGAATCAAAATCCAAACCGATAAATACATTAACATAGAAAGCCAAAACAGATGTTAAATTGGAACTAAATGAACTTTCAGAATAATCTAATGGTTGAAATTCAATGTATCGAAATTGAAAATCATTGTCTACATAATTAAATAATGGTGTACTATATGATGTCTTGTAGGTTGGGCGACGGAGAATCAGGTTTATTTTACCCCTGAATTCATCAACCGATATCCGTTCATCAATGGTTATAAGAATTGAACATTCAATTCTTTCTTCCATCTGAAAAGCATAATTTGTCCAATTTCTATTATTAATAAATTCGAAAACAGCCGTTTGCAATGATTCGAAGACCCTGCGGTCGGTACCTTCAACTCTGGGAGCAGAGACCTGAACCGTACAAAGCATTTCTTGTGAAAAAACACCCAAATAACTAAACATTAGCACAAACAACAGATAATATTTTGTCAAGGTTTTTTTCATCAAACTTATTTAATTAATTCTTTAATTTTATTTACGATATCTGCGGCTACCTCTTTTTTTGTCTTAACCTTGTAATTAATCTGATTGAACGCTTTATCAATAATTGTTACTTGATTTGTTTTCTTCCCAAAACCTGCTTCTTTGTTTTGCAATGAATTAAGAACGATGAAATCAAGGTTTTTATTTTTCAATTTCTTTTTAGCATTCTCAATTTCATTATTTGTTTCAAGGGCAAATCCGATTAAAACCTGTCCTTTCTTTTTCAATTTTCCTAATTTTGCAAGGATATCCTGAGTTGGGATAAGGTCCAATGAATTAAACTTGTCTGACTTTTTAATTTTTTTGGAAGAAATATTTTTTGGTTTGAAATCGGCAACAGCCGCAGCCATGATTGCTATATTTGCTTGGGAAAAAGCGGCTATACAGACATTTAACATATCGTCTGCACTGATAACATCAATTTTTTTTATGTTAGAATGTGAAATTTGCAAATTAGATGGGCCGCTTACCAAGGTAACAATGGCACCTCTATTAGCACATTCTTCTGCAAGTTCATATCCCATTAATCCGGTTGAATGGTTTCCTATAAACCTAACCGGGTCGATGGACTCATAGGTGGGGCCGGCAGAAATAAGAACAGATTTACCTTCTAAATCAGCTTTTTTTTTTAGTTGATCAACGATTACTTTCATGATCTGATCAGGCTCCTGCATTCTTCCTTCGCCACAAAGACCACTCGCGAGTTCACCATGATTGGGTTCGAGGAGAATATGGCCACGAGTTACTAATTCACTCACATTTTTTGTTGTGGAAGGATGTTTATACATATCCAAATCCATTGCAGGAGCAAATAAGACCGGGCATTTTGCCGACAAATAAGTAGTTATTAATAAATTATCGGCTATTCCATTTACCATTTTACCCATTGAACTTGCAGTAGCAGGAGCTATCAGAAATATATCAGCCCACATTCCAAGTTCCACATGACTGTTCCATTCACCTGTTTCCTTATGAAAAAATTCGCTAAGAACAGGTCTGCCAGAAACTGTAGAAAGGGTCAATGGTGTAACAAACTCTTTGGACATAGGGCTCATAACAATTTGAACCTCTGCACCCGCTTTTTTAAGTAAGCGAACCAAAGATGGAATTTTGTAGGCAGCAATTCCACCGGTAATACCGATCAGAATATTCTTACCTGTTAACATAATTTGGGTATATGTTACTAATTGATTACTTCTGTTTCAGGACGTCTGAAATAAACTTTTTCGTCTAAAAATTCCTGAATGGCAATTAATGTTGGTTTAGGAAGTTGCTCATAATATTTAGCAATTTCGATCTGCTCTCTATTCTCGAAAATTTCTTCTAAATTATCGGAAGGACTTGCAAATTCAGCAAGTTTTTTGTCTAATTCATCCTTCATCTCCAGAGAAATCTGATTGGCTCTTTTTGATAATACAACCACAGTTTCGTAGATGTTGCCAGTTAAGGCATAAAAGTCATTTTTTGTTCGGGTTATGGCTGTGGTATCAGTCTTTACCTTTTTATAATCCATTTTCATCGATTTTTTTAAATTGTATAGATTTTTTTTGAATATCTTCTGCCTCTTTTAAATATTTACTTTCAGGATATAATTTAAGAAGGTTTTCGTATGCTTTAAAAACGGCTGCAAATCTTTCAACCTGCTTTTCTTCAACACTTTTGCTGGCGAATATATAGTTTGCTTTTAAAACGTGAAACATAATTTCTTCCCTATATGAGGTTTCAGGAAATTTCTGTAGTACTTCATCAAGCGCAACAGCTGCAGCTTGATAATCGGATATTTTATAATAAAGCATAGCAATTTCATATGCTTTTTTCTCTAGTTTTTTACGCAAATCATCAACTAGTTTATTGCACTCTGCCATTCTTTCACTGTTTGGGAATTCATTAATGAAAGTTTGCAATTTGGCCATTGCTAAAACTGTATTAGCCTGATCTAAAGTATACTTTGGTGAATCTAAGTAGTAGCAATATGCACTCAGAAATTTAATTTCCTCAATTCGATTGCTAAAAGGGAAATTCTTTGCATATTCATCAAAATAATAACTTGCCAGCATATAATCACGTTGGACATAATAACTATTACCAATATAATAGTGTATATTCTCGTCTTTATCGGTTCCTTTATAAACAGCCTTTAAATCCTCAAATAAACTAATAGCACGATAATATTTACCTTCTTCGTAATAGGCTACAGCACTTTTATACTTTAATTCATTATCCTTACTCTTTTGAATCTTCTGAAATTGTCCACAAGATGTTAGAACAACTATGAATACAATAAGCGATATTTGGAAACCTCTCTTAATCATGGCGCAAAATTACAAATTTTATTAAAACAAAAAACGAAGCTAATCATCATTTGTTTTACTACAATTATTTTGACATTATATTTATAAATTTTTAACAAAAGGAATAATGCTTTTCATTGAAATCATGCCCTTTGTAATAACAATATAAATTTTTACTTTTGTGCTTTAATTCTATTATAAACTTAAACTTTTTATAAAGTGGATATTTTCAATAAATGTACTAGTGATATGGGCCCTCTTGGTATTTATGCCGACAAAGCCCATGGTTATTTTTCATTTCCAAAGTTGGAAGGTGAGATTGCTCCCCGAATGGTATTTCGCGGCAAAGAGCGGTTAACATGGAGTTTAAACAACTACCTTGGTCTTGGCAATCATCCGGAAGTTCGTAAAGCTGATGCAGAAGCAGCAGCAAAATACGGGATGGCTTATCCAATGGGTGCCCGAATGATGTCAGGTCAAACCAAATATCATGAACAATTAGAGAATGAACTTGCAGCTTTTGTAGGACAAGAAGCCGGTTATCTGTTAAATTTCGGCTATCAGGGAATGGTTTCGATCATTGATTCAATGGTTAATCGTAAGGATGTGATTGTTTATGATTCTGAAGCTCACGCTTGTATCTTGGATGGAATGAGATTACATATTGGTAAAAGATTCGTTTATCCACATAATAATATTGAGAAACTTGAATTGCAATTAACCCATGCACAAAAACTTGTTGAACAAACAGGCGGAGGTATACTTGTAATTACAGAGGGTGTTTATGGCATGTCGGGAGATTTGGGAAAACTAGATAAAATTGTCGAATTAAAGAAGAAGTTCAACTTCAGACTACTTGTGGACGATGCTCATGGTTTCGGAACTATGGGAAAAACCGGTGCAGGTACCGGTGAACACTTTGGTGTGCAAAAAGACATAGATATTTATTTCGCCACTTTTGCTAAAGCCATGGCCGGAATTGGTGCCTTTGTTGCCAGTAAAAAAGAAGTTATCAAATTTCTGGCTTACAATATGAGATCACAGATTTATGCAAAATCATTGCCAATGCCTATGGTAATGGGTGCGTTAAAAAGACTTGATATGATCCGCAATGATTCGTCGTATAGAGATAATCTTTGGAAAATAGTTAATGCTCTGCAAAGCGGACTTAAAGCAAAAGGACTTGATATTGGTGTAACCGAATCACCTGTTACTCCTGTAATGCTTTATGGTGAAATTCCCGAAGCAACCCAAATTACGGTTGACTTAAGGGAAAACTACGGCGTATTCTGTTCAATAGTTACTTATCCTGTTGTACCTAAAGGTGTGATTCTCTTGAGAATTATTCCTACTGCAGTGCATACACTCGAAGATGTTGAGTATACAATAAACGCATTTGCCGAAGTAAAAAAGAAATTAGAAAATAACGAATATTCGAAGACTGAATTTGCCAACTGGCAATGAAATTAAAAAAAGCCCTCTCAATAAAATCGAGAGGGCTTTTTTAATATTTTTTACCCTCAAACGGGTGTATAATTTTTAAATAACGTATTATTTCTTTAATCATATATTGCAGGCCATTTTGCACGTCCAGTTTGAGCAACATATCCAACTGTTCCTTACTTTCTTCATTAAATATCCCGACTTTATAATAGGCATTTGATTTCGCAACCAAATAATTGAGTGGCAATGATCGATTGTAGTTCAAATCGATAAGTATGTGAAAATGGCTACTAATAAAATCCCGAACATAAGAAGAATTAGGACGATAAAACCAATCGACCTCATTTGGTCTGACATAATCAACTGTTAATCGTTGAGGAATAAATTCAAGCATTTTTGCATTTTTAATGTAGACAATCACTTTTACTTTCTTCTTCTCATCATGCAACTGACTAATTAACTGCTCAATTATCCTGAATTCTTCTTCATCCTTATATTCGTAAACAATGCCTATTGATTCAGCCGTTCCAAGACTATAAAATTTCTTCGTCCTCGAAAGGTTTTTCAATTCTTTTTTAAAGAGAGAATTTCCTATTAATAATTGTATTGGTTTTAAGATATTCATTGACTAATTATTTATTTTTTTGCGAGCCAAAGGTGATCAATTTTCCCGATATAAAACCGATGATAGTCCTTATCCGGATATACCCGATGATCTATTTCAGGTAAAATAAATTTAGATTCTTTGATATCATCATTATAAATCTTTGAACACTCAATGTTCAATTTTGCCTCATTAAACATTATGTTTCCTGATGGGGATTGAAAAGCAGATAAACCTGTTTCCTTAATCTTATTAACATCCCTGCCTGAATGATTACCACAATAGTCTAAAATTTCACGATGCTCTTTGCCAAAAAATGACAGTGCAAAAGTAGGATACATTTCTGTAAATTCGAATGTATATCTTTGATGTCGGATAAAAATAAATACTACAGGCAAATTCCACAAATAGCCTATTCCTCCCCAGGCAGCAGTCATCGTATTAAAATCGTTCGGTTCACCAGCTGTAATCAACATCCATTCCTTGCCAATCAGCCTGATTACATTATCCTTAAAATCATTTGGATCGAGTTCTCTAAATTTTTCAATCATTATTCTTCAATTTTATCATTAAATTTGACCTTACTTTTGAGTTTTCTAATTAACGCAAAAATAATTATTATTTTGAAAATAACTTTTCTTGGAACTGGGACATCTCAAGGAGTGCCTGTAATTGGTTGCAATTGCGAAACTTGCCAGTCAAATAGCCCAAAGGATATTAGGTTAAGATCGTCTGTTCTCATACAAACCAAGGAATTCAAATTCACGATTGACGCAGGACCCGATTTCAGGCAGCAGATGCTATTGAATAAAGTAACTCGATTAGATGCAATATTAGTAACTCATGGGCATAAGGATCATGTCGGGGGATTGGATGATGTCAGGGCATTTAATTTTTTATCAAAAAAACCTATGGAGGTTTTTTTAGGAAAATTTGCTGAACCGGATTTAAAACGTGAATTTCATTATGCCTTCGAAAAAGACAGATATCCGGGATCTCCAAACATTAAATTAAACATTATTGAGAACTCACCTTTTCATTTTAAAGGAATTGAAATCATTCCAATAAAGGCAAATCATTATAAAAGTGAAGTTTTCGGATACCGAATTGGTGATTTTTGTTATCTCACTGATTTAAAAACGATCAGCGAAGAGGAAAAAAACAAAATGCGCGGTGCAAAAGTCATAGCTATCAGTGCACTACGAAAAAAAGAACATATTTCTCATCTTAACTTATCCCAAGCAGTTAGCTTAATTCAGGAATTAAATCCTGCAAAGGGCTATATTACTCACATCAGCCATTTAATGGGGCTTCATGAAAAAGTAAATCGGGAATTACCTGAAAATATTAGTTTGGCCTATGATGGATTAACATTTAATCTTAATTAATTTTTTCAACCTTTCTTAAATCAAGCAAATTAATTGGGTTACTTCCCAATCCCCTGATATTTGGTTGGACAAATCTCAAAACCTGGTCATAATATAAAACCACAACCGGTGCTTCATCCATCACAATACTATCCATTTTAGCATATAATTCAAAACGTTTTTCATCATTCGTTTCAATTAATGAAGACTCGTAAAGATCATCAAAAAGTGAATTATTAAAATGCGTGTAATTGGGTCCGGTAGGACAGAAATTTTTTGAATAAAACATGGACAGATAATTTTCGGCATCAGGATAATCTGCAATCCAGGAAGCCCTGAAAAAAGGCAATTTAGCCTGTGCTTTCATTTCTCGCATGGCAGCAGGCGGGCTTACATCTATATCAATCTTTATTCCAATTTCTCCCAGTGCATGCTGAATGTACTCGCATAAATCTAAATATTCAGCAGTTGTAACAAGGTTAATTGGGCTCATTCCTTGCCCATCAGGGTATCCGGCTTCAATTAGTAATTTTCTTGCTTTGTCAGGATTGAACGAATATCCATAGTCCGCATTCTGATTGTATGAAGGAAATCCTTTAGGAACAATTCCTTTCAAACCCGGTTCACCAATATTATTTCGTAAAAACTTCATCATTTTAACACGATCAAAACCATAATTAATGGCTTGACGAATTTTCTTCATTCGTAATGGATTCGAACTTGTTGAATCATCCACCAAAATTCCGAGATATTCTGTATTCAGATAAGGTTGTGAAACTAAATCGATTCTATCCTGATATTTTGGTTTTAAGCCTCCCCTTTTCGTCAATATTTCATCTTTGTAACCGGCATCGATCCCCGACATAAAATCAAGTTTCCCTTGCACAAAATGCAAAAATGCTGCTTGCTTATCAGCCAGAAAAGTAACTGAAACAGCATCAAGATATGGAAGCTTTTTTCCTTCAAAGGACTCAAAATAATTTTCATTTTTCGTTAAAACCATTTTTACACCCTCGCTCCATAATTTTAATTTAAAAGGGCCTGCTCCAACCGGATTTTCGCGAAATTCATCTTTGTAAAACTCGATGGCTTCGTGAGGAATAACAGCACAATATTGCATGGCCAGTATGCCTAAAAATGGGGTAAAGGGTTGGCTTAAATTTATTTTGAATACTGAATCATTTATTGCTTCAAAGGCATATTTATCATCAGCATTCTCAATTTGACTAAAAACCCATAAGCCCGGCGAGGCAACTTTTGGGTCAACGATTCTTTTGAAACTAAATACAAAATCACTTGCTACGACCCTCCTTCCCACACCATCAGGAAATGATTCGTCATCATGAAAATAAACATCCCTGCGTAAATTGAAAGTATAACTTAATCCATTCTCCGAAATCTGCCAATCTTTTGCAATAGCAGGCTCTACCTTAAGCTCATCATTAAGCCTTACTAAACCTGCAAAGAGTTGATTACATGCCCAGATATTTGCCAGATCTTTCGCAAAAGCAGGGTCGAGCGAACTTATATTTGCTGCTTCATTATAGCGAAAAACTGTCTTATCTGTTTCATTTAAGTCTTGTTTGCATGATGACAGCACAGCAACGACAACACAAATAATCAAACCATTTTTTTTCATACATTCAAAAATACACTATTCTTTAATGCAATCATATTCCAATTTATGCAGCTTTATGCATCGAAATTTGAAGAATAATCTATCTCAATAAAAAAAATCGACCAACTCATAAAATCTATTGATATTTGCCTTCTATTATTCAAAACATAACAGACTCATTAATTAAATAATTAAGTAAATTGGCAGATCCAATTAAAACCTGAAACTATGAAAACTAATAAAAATCTATTTTTTACAATTCTGGCACTTCTCTTTTTCTCAACTACTGGATTAATAGCTCAAGAAGCTGACTCTGTAGGTTATATCGTTAAAGATGGCGATACGGCCCCACAATTTACCATGACCCTCACTGACGGAAGTCAAGTTAGCATGGCCGATTTAAAAGGTAAGGTTGTTCTTCTTCAGTTCACAGCCAGTTGGTGCGTTGTATGTCGGAAAGAGATGCCATTTTTAGAATCCGAAATATGGCAGGAATATAAAGACAAGGGGTTAGTGATGATCGGAATTGATCGCGATGAACCTTTGGAAACAGTTCAGAAATTTGCCAAACAAATGAAAATAACCTATCCGTTGGCTCTGGATCCAAATGCAGATATTTTTGGATTGTTTGCCCTCAAACAAAGTGGGGTAACGCGTAATGTAATCATTGATCGTAACGGGCGAATCGTTTTTAAAACACGCCTTTTCGATCGTGAAGAATTTGATCATATGAAAGCAAAAATTAAAGAACTAATTGAGCGCAAATAATCTATACAAAAACACCAAATGAAAAGAACTATAAATATTTTAATAACAATATTTTTGGTAACAATCCCTTTTATAGGGTTCCCTCAAAAAACAGTCAAAGAAAAAGGGTTGGAAGCCATCACCATCGATGGGATAAAAGGATCTCTTGAGTTTTTAGCATCCGATTGGACAGAAGGTCGTGAGACCGGCGAAAGAGGCAGTTTTATGGCAGCCGATTATATTCAAAGCATGTTTAAAGTCTTTGGGATTCAGCCTGCCGGTGACATCGCTTATGTTAGGCCAACACGAGAACAAAGAGCTGCAGGAATTGAAATCCAACAGGCAAAAGGTTATTTTCAGGATTTTAGCCTGGTAAAATCCAAATTAGGAGTCAATCAGGTTTTTGAGATGAAAAGAGTAAATGGAACAACTAACAGTGTCCAAAGTTTTGAATATCTCACCGATTTCTCATATAGTACACCTGAAGTCAGCCAATCATTCGAAACCGAAATTGTTTTTGTAGGATATGGTTACGTTGATAAAGCCAATGCCTACGACGATTATAAAAATGTTGATGTTAAAGGGAAAATAGTTTTAATGATTACAGGATTTCCCGGACATCGGGATAAAAACTCTGATGCATTTAAGAAATTCAGTAACGATGAAAACCTCGTATCTTATTACCTTAGTCGTTCTAAGCAAAACTGGGCAATTGAACATGGAGCCATTGGGATTATGGAATGCAATATTGAATATAATGCTCAGGATAATTGGTTTACCAATTATCCCTTACGATTTGAATCCAGAGGTTATGAAGGGGATGAACCTATGACAACCCGTGAATATTCAATGCGGATTCCGGGTGATAAACTGAACCCACAACTCCTGCGAATCAGCTTAAGCAATCGAGCTATCAATGAGATCATAAAAGAGAGTAAGATTGATTTTTCTTCTTATGAAAAAATGGCAATCGAGAAAATGAAACCGTTTTCAATGATGATCCCAAATTTGAGAATAAATGTTTATGCCGATGTTGAATCAGAAATAATCAAAGCGCGAAATATTTTAGGCATGATCGAAGGTGAGAACCTCAATGATATTATAGTTATTGGAGAACACTACGATCATATGGGAATGCACAAAGGTTTTATTTTTAATGGTGCCGATGATGATGCATCCGGTGTAATAGGGATGTTGACCATTGCAAGAGCAATCAAAGCAACAGGTGTTAAACCTAAAAAAACCATCATTTTTGCAGCTTGGACCGCTGAGGAAAAAGGATTGTTGGGCTCTAAATATTTTGTACAATCCTTCAAACCATTGGATCGAATCACATATAATTTAAATATGGATATGATTTCCAGAAATAATCCTACCGACAGTAAAGGAAATCAATTAACGATGAAGGTGACAAAAGGAAATGATTTTTTTGAAGAGATAACTAAAAACAACATTAAGAATTTCAATTTAAACCTTGAAGTAATTTACGACCCAATTGATGCCGGAA
This sequence comes from Bacteroidota bacterium, assembly GCA_018816945.1. NCBI lineage: Bacteria > Pseudomonadati > Bacteroidota > Bacteroidota bacterium. The sequence continues at coordinate 99,404 of JAHIVC010000101.1, forward strand.
CTTCTAGTGGAGGATCGGACTATGTGCCATTTTGTGCAGAATATATTCCTTTTTTCTCATTTAACGCGGGTTTTGATAATAATTACCATCACTATGATGATGAAACATCAACTTTGAACTGGGAAAAAATGCTTACGATAGTGAAGTTAGGATTTTTGGATATTTGGGATTTAGCAAACAACTAACAATATTATAGGTAAAATGAAAACAATGATTGATCTGAGAAGCGATACCGTAACAAAGCCCTCAAAATTAATGCTTGAGGCCATGATGAATGCAAAAGTTGGTGATGATGTTTTTGGCGAAGATCCGACCATTAATGAATTAGAAAATAAAGCAGCAAAGATGTTTGGAATGGAAGCAAGCTTGTTTTGTTCTTCAGGAACCCAAACAAATCAAATTGCGATTAAAGTCCATACCATTCCGGGTGATGAAATCATCTGCGATCACACTTCACATGTATACAGATTTGAAGGAGGTGGAATAGGGTTCAATTCAGGCTCTTCAGTCCGCTTAATTCATGGAGATAGAGGTAGAATTACCGCTAACGATGTATTAGCGGAAATTAACCCCAATGATTCGCATTATCCTCATACAAGTTTGGTTTCGGTTGAGAATACTGCAAATAAAGGAGGTGGGAGTTGTTATGACTTTAATGAGCTTCTTAAAATTAAACAAGCCTGTGATGAGAAGAACCTTAAATTCCATATGGATGGTGCACGACTATTTAATGCCCTCGTTAAAACCGGAGAAACGCCAATTCAGCACGGTAAGTTATTCGATTCAATTTCAATTTGCCTTTCAAAAGGCCTCGGTGCACCTGTTGGCTCCTTACTTTTAGGTTCTGCTGAATTTATTAATAAAGCGCATCGTATTCGTAAAATAATGGGTGGTGGTATGAGACAAGCAGGATTTCTGGCAGCTGCCGGAATTTATGCCTTGGACCATAACATAAATCGATTGGCTCAAGATCATCAGAAAGCAAAATCTTTGGAAAATACTTTGTCAGGATTATCATACATCGAGGACGTGATGCCGGTAGAAACAAATATAATCATCTTCAAATTACCTAAAGAAATAAGTAATGCTGATTTTCTGAAAAAATTCAGTTCTAACAATATTTTGGCAACCGGTTTTGGACCTCAACTGATACGTTTTGTAACCCATCTTGATTTTACTGATGATATGTTGACCATTACTGAGGAAGTATTAAGGAAAAAGATGTTTTGATAGAATTGACGGTGTAAACCGAGCTTGCCTATAGCATGTTATCATCAATCTAATTCGGATCTTCACCTAAAGAATGATTAGAAATATACTTCAGAATGCAAATTATTAGCAGAAAAACCCTGCTCTAATAAAATATCATAGGCATCGTGAATCATATCGCAGTTTCCGCATAAATAAACCTGCATCGAATTATCAAAAGGTAAGTCTTTCAGATATTCGGTCACTCTTCCGAAATAATTTCCTTTATCGTCTCTGGTAGAACATAGGTGATAATTATCTGCATTGTATTCTGAACGCTCATAGGCCTCATACGAATACCGAACACCATGTAAAAGCTCATATTCTAATTCGGGGTACGACTTTATAAAGCTGTGGAATGGCGCAATACCGGTACCACTCGCTATAAATAAAAATTTATTGTCCTTAATTTTATTCTCATCAATTCTAAAATAGCCAACCGGACCATCAAATCTCACACGATCGCCAATTTCGCATCTTTTTAATTGTTTCGAAACCAAACCATCTTCAACTTCTTTAATGAGTACTTCAATAAATGGATCGTTTTCACCACTATAAATCGAATACTCTCGTGTTGCTCCATCATTACCAAATCCGAGTGAAATATGTTGACCGGCAAAAAGTTTAATATTTTTCCGTTCCAATCTTAAAATATAGGTAGTTAATGTCAATTCTCTTAAGCCAATAACTTTAAGCGTGTTTGGCTGTACAAATGTTAATGAAGTGTTTAACCCTTCCGTATTATATATATTAGGTTTTTTTTGAATTGTAAATTTTTGCATTCTTATCTTATTCTTATTTATTCTATTTATAAATTGTCTACAAAATTAGCCTTTTATGTTCAATACAACAATACTTAGTTTTTAATTTTTTAAAATAATATATTTTTTTATTTATATTGTTTCTATTTAAAATATTAATTTTATTCCTTACTTTATCTTTTATGAAAGATCATATTGCAATTAGTCGTTTGCCTCGCTGGATGAAATCAGAATTGCCCAAAGGGAAAAATTATATTCACCTTAAAAGTTTAATCGCCGAACATGAGCTAAACACTATCTGTACAAGCGGAAATTGCCCGAATAGAGGAGAATGTTGGAATGCCGGGACGGCAAGTTTTATGATTCTCGGGGATAAATGTACGCGTAATTGCCGATTTTGCGCCGTAAAAAACTTAATCCCCGAACCTGTGGATTGGAACGAAGCCCACAAACTTGCCTTAACAATAAAAACACTAGCGCTCAAGCATTGTGTGATTACTTCAGTTGCTCGAGATGACCTTGCTGATGGAGGTGCTGAATTTTGGGCGAATTGTATTTTGGAGATCAGGAAAGCTAATCCGGAAATAAGCATTGAAACACTTATTCCCGACTTTAACGGACGAGAAACGGATCTTCAAAAAGTAATTGATGCCAAACCTGACGTAATCTCACACAATTTAGAAACCGTTGAAAGGCTTACACCCAGTGTTCGGAGTCGGGCCAGATACCAAACCAGCCTCAATGTTTTGGAAATGATAGCTAAATCAGGGATAGTTGCCAAGAGTGGCATTATGCTCGGCTTAGGCGAATTAAAGGAAGAAGTACTACAAACGATGGATGACTTAAGAAAGATTAATTGTAAGGTATTAACCATCGGACAGTACCTTCAACCGGAAGGACATCATCTAAAAGTAACGGAATATATCAAGCCTGAGATTTTTGAAATGTATAAAACAGAAGGGTTAAAACGTGGGTTTTCATTCGTTGAGAGTTCACCATTGGTTCGTTCATCTTATCATGCAGAAAGGCACATTAATGCTTAACCACAATAGTATGGCCCAAAAAATTGAAAGCAGTGTTCTCAATATCCGGCATTTAACCGATCATACTTTTATAATAACGGTTGAGCGCCATAACATCAATTTTCAGCCCGGTCAGTACATGATCTTGAAATTTCCGCAAGACAGAGAATCGAGAGAGTATTCAATCTATAATAAGGTTGATGATGACTATCTCCAATTTTTGATCAGAGATATTGAAGATGGTTATCTGTCTCCACGACTTAAAAATATTGACCAAGGAACATTAATTGAGATGGAAGGTCCATATGGGTTTTTCACATTACCAGTTACAAATCAAAACTCAAATAACTACGTTTTCATAGCAACAGGTACGGGGATTTCACCAATTCATAGCATATTAACATCAGAGCCAAACATTGATTATCAAATCATTCATGGGATTAGAATTCCTGAAGAAAAATACCAATTTACAGATTACAAACAAGCAAACTATAAAGCATGTGTTACAGGTGTAAATTCAAATGATTTTCACGGAAAGGTAACTGACTACCTAAAGACCATAAAACCTAAACCGGAAGCATCATATTACTTATCAGGTAATTCGGCAATGATTAATGACGTTACCAACTACTTGCTTGCTTACCAGATTCCTATTGAGAGAATAAATACTGAAATTTATTTTTAATTTATTTTTTTATTTATTTCTTAATGATAGATTTAATATCATATTTGGCAGAGTATTTGGTATAAATCAAACCTAAACAAAATTACATATCATGAAAAATAGCTATAACTCTTGTAAAAGTATTTTCTATTCAATTCTGCTATTAGCAATAGTTTCATTAACATTTTCATCATGCCAAAAAGAAGGCCCTATGGGACCCGAAGGTCCTGCCGGTGAAGATGCAAGAAACAGTGTTTCAAGTTTTTATTATACAATTTATGAAGACGAATGGCAAACTTTTGGTGAACCGGGTATAGGGTTTGGTTATACCGGGAGTATGGACTTTCCGGAAATTACTGACGATGTTTTAAATTATGGAGCGGTACTGGTTTATTTATATCAGGATAATAAACTATTTCCATTACCTACAACCTTTATTAACGCCGGAGATGGTGGATATATGACTTCTATATGGGTAACATTACAGTATGAACAAGTATTAATTACTTTCCAGGACAGTGACGGATATACAATTAATCCGGGAGATCAGGAATTTAAAGTTGTAATCATTGAAGGAGGAATCCCAATCCCTCAAAGTCTTAATTTAAAGGATTACGATGAAGTAAAGAAATATTTCAATCTTAAATAATTAACTGAAATAGGTTTCGATTCATAGCGACAGAAAACTTCATGGTTCATTCATGGAGTTTTTTTTATTTCCGATCACACCCATGATATTTCAAATAATATTTATGCTTTTCATTTATCGCATCTAAATTCATCATAAACAAACACATCCGTTAAGAATTTAGTTTCCATACCCATTATTTTATTTAAATTTGATATTTATGCATCCACTTTGTAACCTTTACCAATTTGCTCGGTAATCAAACATAACAATACATCTGCAAGAGAATGGAACATGACGAAATATTGATGTTTGAAGTCAAAAATGGAAACCTCGATTCACTTGTTCCATTATTTGACAAATATCATGTAAAACTTTACAATTTCTTTTTACGCCTAACGCGTAACAGGGAAACTTCAGAAGATTTGACTCAGAATGTATTTAGTAGAATTATAGCTTATAAGCACACTTTTAACGAGCAATATAAATTCAAAACATGGATGTATCAGATGGCGCGAAACACACATATTGATCATTATCATAAAAATAAAATGTATTTCTCAGATTTTGAAGAAACAGAACAAACATCCGTAAAAATGAGAGAAGCCATCGATGAAACTGAAAAAACCGAAAAACACGAAATCCTTTATGAAGCCTTGAATTTACTATCAATCGATGAACGTGAAATAATAGAGTTAAGCAAATTTCAGGATTTAAAATACGAAGAGATTTCAAAAATTACGGGAAATTCGATAGGAGCAATAAAAGTAAAAGTGCATAGGGCAGTGAATAAATTAAGAAACAATTATTTTCAATTAGCATAAAACTCAGGATCATGGATTGCAAAAAGATAAATAGTTTACTCATAGATTTTGTGGATAAACAATTAGATGCAGAGCATATAAAATCAGTTCAAACTCATCTGGCTGATTGTAAAAATTGCCGTCAGGAAGTGGAAGAATTAGCCATCATTATGAATGAGATCAATACGATTGAAGAAAGACAACCTTCAGAAAAACTAAAGGCAAATTTTATTCAAATGATTGAAGAGCAGAAATCAAAATCTATCGCCATTGAGGCCAAACCCATTCAATCTCATCATTCAGGAAATTATACCCGATTGCGTTTTCTGAATCCGATGTATCAGGTTGCTGCTGGTTTTGCAATTTTAATCTCCGGATTGCTTTTAGGCTTACTGATCAACAAAAACAATGGAGTAAATAATAGCGAATTAATTGCTTTACAAAATGAAGTTTCGAACATGAAACAGGTAGTCATGTTATCTAAACTAGACCAAACTTCGCCAAGCTCGCGAATACAGGCAGTAGGTTATATGGAAGAACTTTCCAGCCCCGACCCGAAAGTTATTGATGCCTTGATCAATGCAATGAATGTGGATGAAAATTCAAATGTACGTTTAGCTGCCACAACTGCTCTTTCACGTTTTACCGACAATGATATTGTGCGCGAGGCTTTAATCAATTCATTGGCTATACAGGAAGATCCGATGGTTCAGATAACACTCATCAATATTATGATCGGATTGCATGAAACCAAAGCTAGCTCGTTCATTCAACGGATTGCCAATAATGACAATACTAATAAAAGCGTAAAATCAATCGCTCAAAAAGGGCTTGAAATTTTAATTTAAAATTTAAAAATATATTGCCGGCCGCAATAAATCTGACAACAAATTAATCGCAAACAAAATAAAAAATAAACATTATGAAAACTTTACAAAAACTGACACTGATAACTGTAGCTGTAGTATTTTTAGCTGCAAACTTAAGTGCACAATCATACAAACATGCCATTAAAAATTCAAAAAGGGTAGTCATTGAAAACTTACTTGGAGAAGTGACATTTGACGGCTATGATGGAAATGAAATTATCGTGGAAGTCAGCAATTTTAAAGCCCTGCCAAAACGTGCTGACGGATTAAAAGCAATTTACGGCGGAGGTGAAGAGAATACAGGTATTGGTTTGACATTTCTTGAGTTAGACGGAAGTATCCAAATTTCGGGTGCAAGCAAACAATCGGAAAATGCAAAATATACTTTTAAGATTCCAAATTCGATGACACTGAAGGTGAATTATGCAAGTCCTTTCGCAGAATCAGATCAAATTGTATTTAAGAATTTCAAAAATGAAATTTCGGTTAAAACCTTGAATGCAAATATTGAATTCATAGATGTGACAGGCCCTATAACTTCAAGCACAATTGATGGAGATACGAAAGTTGTTTTCAGCAAGGTTAGTCAAGAAAGCCCAATTTCGATTTCAAGTATTGATGGTGAAATAGATGTCACCATACCTGCAAATACTCCATCAAATTTACGTTTCAGCAATTTTGATGGAGAAGTTTATACCGACTTTGACATTGTTTTTATTGATAAAGACAAAAAAGGTGATCATTCATTAAGTTATATTGGTGGCCATAATTCCTCAAGTGGCACAATTAATGGAGGTGGCGTTGAAATCAGCTTAAAAACGATTGACGGGATTATCTATCTCAGAAAAAAATAACCTTAATAGCGCTGTCCAAAAAGGTTCTTTGACTAGTCAGATTGAGCTTCCGCCGGAGGTTGAAGCTCGATGTGACAAGTCATATTTTAATCTTATCCTTGCTGACAGCCTATTCTCGCTTATTCCTGTATTCATTTATTTTAAGTGTAGCACTTTTCTACATAAGTGATAACTATAACCTTTAAAAACCAAAAAATCATGAAAAAAATATACATAGCACTAAGCTTGATACTGATCACGCTTACTGCATTCAACCAAACCATTGTTGAAAAAACAATAAAATTGAACAGTCAAAAAGAGGTGGTTCTGGATTTTGATTTTGCTGATGAGATTAAAATCAAAGGTTGGGACAAAAATGAAATCTATGTAAAAGTTAGTGTAAATATTAACGACAACGAAGACAACGGTGCTTTTAAACTAGACACAAAAGAGTCATCTTCTTTTGTAAGTTTTATATCGGACATTGAGAACATGAAAAAAATATCCAAAAATCGCATCACCGTTAAAACGACAGAAGATGGAAAGCGAACAACAACTTACAGTGATGGTTGGCATATAGATATGGATATCTATTTCGAAGTTTTTTTGCCAAAAAATATGAACGTCAATTTGGGAACCATTAGTGGAGATGTAATTCTTTCAGATGCGATTGGTGAACTTAATATTGAAACAATATCCGGCTTTATTGACCTTACCATTGATAAAGTTGCCAAAGCGAGCTTAAAAACCTCAACCATAAGTGGAGGTGTTTATACCGATCATGATATCGAAATAAACAGAAAAGCCAGGAACGGAAAGTACCATATGGTAATTGGAAGCAGCCCTGATTTTGACATTAACGGTGGTGGCAGGTCAATAAACCTTAAAACCATTAGTGGCGACATTTATATCCGTAAGTAAATAGTGTAACAAATTATAAAAAGAATCGTCTTTTATAATATCAACTAAAATCCATTCCAATGCTTCGTAATTATTTTAAGATTGCCATCAGAAGTTTATTAAAACACAAAGGTTTTTCAGCGATAAACATCCTTGGTCTCGCAATAGGTTTAACAATTGCCATTCTAATTCTGCTTTGGGTAAAATTTGAGTTCAGCTATGATGAGATGCATGTCAACAAAGACAGGATATACAGATTGGGGCAAACTCAAATTTACACTTCAGGGCCATTAAGGGTTTTCGCCATGCCCGGGCCTTTGGCAGCTCAAATTAAGACCGATTTTCCGGAAATTGAAAATGCTTTTCGCTATATTTTCAATGAAAAAACAATTCGCTATGAGGATAAAAAATTCAATGAAAGAGTAATATATACCGATGAGGAATTATTCTCGGTACTCACCATCGAATTTGTAAATGGGACGGCACAAAATGCTTTAACAGATGTTAATTCGATTGTCATTACCGATAAAATGGCAATGAAGTATTTTGGATCTACCGATGTTATAGGTAAAATACTAATCCTTGATGACACTAAAAATTTCAAAGTAACAGCGGTTATCAAAGAATTGCCAAAAAACTCCAGTTTTCGATGCGATTTCTGTATCCCATTTTCTCATGTAAGAGAGATGGGCTTTGACTATACCACGTATAATAGCAACTGGAATTCAATTTATGTGCTGTTGGCAGAAGGAGCTGACATGATTACCACAGGTGAAAAGATTAAAGAATACTTTAAAATCGTTAGAAATGATCCTGAGATTACTACTACGCTTTGGTTGTGGCCACTCAGCAAAGTGCATCTGTACTCACCAAATGGCGGAGGTGGTATTAGAACTATCAGACTGTTTATTATTATCGCTTTTGTGATTTTAATTATTGCCTGTATCAATTTCATGAATCTTGTAACTGCCAAATCAACCTTGAGATCTAGAGAAATAGGACTAAGAAAAGTTTTTGGTGCAGGAAGGAAAAATATTATTGTTCAGTTTTTTGGTGAATCAATTTTAACTACCATACTGGCCATGATAGTGGCGTTGATATTTGTTCAATTATTGCTCCCTTCATTCAACCTTATTGCCGAAAGAGAATTGATTTTCAATTTTGCAGATACCGACATCATTGCAGGACTTATTATTCTGATTATAATTACAGGGCTTATCGCCGGAAGCTATCCTGCTTTGTACTTATCTTCTTTCAAACCCATTAGCATATTAAAAGGAACCGTCGTAAAAGGCAAGTCAGGTGTAATTTTCAGGAAATCATTGGTTGTATTTCAATTTTCCTTATCTATTATTTTAATCATTGGCAGTATCATCATCTATAATCAACAAAAACATTTGCTTAATAAGGATATTGGGATGGAACGGGAAAATGTAATTATGATAGGCATGCAGGGTGAGGTGAACAATAAGTATGATGCGATAAAATCCTTACTACTTCAAACTCCGAATATTTCATCCGTATCAAGAGCCTCGCATTTGCCGATAATGATTGGAAGCAATACAGGCAGTATGACCTGGGAAGGAAGAGAAGATGACAAAGATATTTTGATAGGTTTCACTTTTGTTGATCTCGATTATCAGGAAGCGCTAGGAATGAAAATGGCCGACGGCCGATTCTTTTCAAAAGAATTTGGGACAGATTCAGCTGCTGTCGTAATCAATGAAAGCGCAGCTAAAGTCATGGGATTAAATGATCCTGTTGGTAAATGGCTGGCGTGGGGACCGAATCAAAAATATAAAATTATAGGCGTAGTTAACGATTTCAATTTTTTACATTTAAGCCAGGAAGTGAGTCCGATGGCAATGTTCTATTATACAGGACAATGCCGTTACCTGTTTATTAAGGCAATTAATAATATTGCTGAAACTACAAAATATATTGAAACATCATGGAATGAAGTCTTCCCTACCTATCCGTTCGAATATTCCATGTTAAATGATAAATATAAAGACATGTATGCAAGCGAAGAAAAGACAGGAACCCTTTTCAAATACTTCACTGTCTTGGCAATTATCATCTCTTGTTTAGGCTTATTTGGACTTGCCTCCTATATGGCTGAACAAAAGACCAAAGAAATTGGAATCAGAAAAGTTCTTGGTTCATCTGAATCAACAATTGTATATAACATGACTCTGGAATTTATCAAATGGGTTGTTATTGCAAACCTGATCGCATGGCCGGTTAGCTGGTATCTTGGAAAACAATTCCTTGATCAGTATGCATATCGAACAAATTTGGGGATTATTATTTTCCTTTTCTCTGGAATTGCTTCTATCATGATCGCAATACTTACAATTAGTTATCAATCGTACCGAGCTGCCAGAGCAAATCCGATCAATGCATTAAGACATGAATAATTCCATTTCGGCTTATTATTATAAAACGCAGACCTGCATGGGTTTGCGTTTTATATTTAAATTTCTTCATAAGTTAATGTTTTGTTAATACTGTAACTTTTGGGCTTTCCGGTAGTAATATATTATAGAAAACCACGTTTCAAAAATGTCATGGAAAGAATCATAAATTCGATCGTAAAATTTAAACCAAAGCATCAAAAATTCGCTTTCTGTTGTATAGGTATTCTATTTTGCACCTTGGCTTTTTTACTCTTGGTTTCAAAGAATAATTTGCCATTTTCTTTATCCTCAGAAAACATCAGCCAAATTACCAAAGCCATTATTAATATTTTCTGATGAATTTGCCTTCATAAATTCTATTTTCTTTCACTGTAACCTTAATTAATACTTCAGGTATTCTTAATGAGCAATCAAGCTACTTTAGGATTAAATCATGTAAAGTATATCAGTAAAAGTATTCAAAACCCAAATTATGATAACAAATTACCTTAAATCCGCCTTAAAATCTTTTAAACATGGTCTGTTCTATAATTGCATCAATATCGTTGGACTTGCTTTAGGTATAGCCTGCTCAGTATTGATTTTGTTGTGGGTTTCCCATGAATTTAGTTATGAAAACTTCAATCCGAAGAAAAACCAAGTATATAGAATCATTCAGGATATGGATTTTGAAAAGCCAGTTTCGTGGGCAATAAATCAAGGACCATTGGGACCTTCATTAGTAAAGGATTTTCCAGAGATTGAAAAATTTACCCGCTTCAAGATTTCCGGATTTACATTGGAATATAATGAAACTAAATTCAGAGAGCGTGGAGGTTACGCTGATCACGATTTCTTTGATATTTTTGGATGTAATCTTACATTAAGATCAGGAGATTCCGTTTTTAAAGATAACCGATCAATTGTATTGAGTGAAAAGCTTGCTAAAAAATATTTTAAGGACGAAAATCCAATAGGGAAAACTTTAAAGGTTACAAATGAATATTTTATGGTCACCGGAGTATTTAAAAACGTCCCAAAAAAAACTCATTTATGGTACGATTATTTACTCCCTATGAGTTTTGGAAAAGAAAGGGGGATGTCTGTTGATAGATGGAATAACAGTACTTTCTATACCTATTTATTAATTGCTGATGGGGTCAATGAATCGCAAATCAACGAAAAAATACGTCATTACCTTGATGACAAGCCAACCCTTGAGAAAAACACTGAACTAAAATTACAGCCCCTATCAGATATTCACTTATATTCGAATGTCGATTTTGATTTTGCTAGCGGCGACATCAAATATGTACGGATTTTTATGATTGTGGCCATTTTTATACTTGTTCTGGCATGTATAAACTTCATGAATTTATCTTCTGCCAGATCGATACGTCGGGCAAAAGAAATTGGAATCAGGAAAGTAATTGGGGCAAGTAGATTTCAGCTAATAAATCAAAATCTAGCTGAAACTTCTTTTCAGGTTTTTACATCTATTTTCATCGCGCTTATTCTAGTGAAATTTGCACTCCCATCTTTCAATAATATTGCTGGTAGAGAGCTGATTTTAGACCTATATAACCCGAATCTAATCGTTGGACTTTTATTTGTGCTTTTTATTTGCATCATTGTATCAGGACTTTACCCTGCAATACAGATATCTTTATTTAATCCCATTCAAACATTAAAAGGGGGGCATGTTAAAGGTGCACATAATTCCAGTTTCATTAAAATGCTTGTAGTATTTCAATTTTTGACTTCCGTCACACTAATAATTAGTGTGATTACCATTCAGAAACAGCTAATCTACTTTCAGAATAAAAAATTAGGATATAATAAGGAACATGTTCTGAACTTTGGAATTTCAGCTGAATTCATTAATAAATTTGATAATATCAAGACTGAATTGCTCCAAAACCCTTATATAAAGGATGTCACACAAATGGTTGCTTATCCAAATCAAGGATATGCTTTTTCAAATACATTGTTTACCTGGGAAGGGATGCAGAGTGGGAAAGAAATACTCTTTAGAAATAATTTTGTTGGGTACGATTATTTTAAAACATATCAAATGAAAATTGTTGAAGGGCGTGATTTTTCAAAAAATTATCCAACCGATACCATCGACGCCCTAATTGTTAATCAAACTGCTGTTAAAAGCATGGGGATGGACAATCCAATTGGTCAGCGATTAAAATATAATAATCAGGATTACTTAACCATTGTTGGAGTAGTTGAGGATTACAATTTCTCATCCCTCAAAAACAAAGTAGAACCTCTTATATTATGGTTAAAACCGGCAGAATGCATGCAAATCAGTATCCGCATAGATGAAAATAATTATCAAAATGCCATTGGTTTTATTGAGGGAAAATGGAAAGAGTATGTAAAAAATGTACCTTTTCACTATGATTTTATGAATGAACGATTGAATATTATGTACACCTCTGAAAGGGAATATGCCAAAATAATAACCTATTTTGCAATCCTTGCCATTCTGATATCTTGTTTGGGTTTATTCGGACTTACCTTTTATATGATCTCACAAAAGATGAAAGAAATTGGGATTAGAAAGGTGTTTGGGGGAACAATGGGTGATATCCATATATATCTGACAAAGACCTTTTTAAAATGGGTATTTATAGCAAATCTTGTTTCATGGCCAGTTTCGTGGTATCTAATGGACAAATGGCTAGACAATTATGCCTATCACACCAAAATTAACATATGGACATTCATGCTAGCATTAGGAATTACTTTACTGATTGCCTTATTAACTATTTTATATCAAACAATAAAGGCATCTAATAGTAAACCTATTGATGTGCTCAGGTACGAATAATTTATTTTTTGTAACATTTAAGTTAAATAGACGTCTATATAATATCAAAACCTATAAAAAATGATCAGATCAACCAACTTATCGAAAGTATTTCGCACCGACGAAGTAGAAACAACTGCTCTTAACGAAGTAACCTTTGAAATTAAAAAAGGTGAATTTGTAGCCATAATGGGTCCTTCCGGCTGTGGAAAATCAACACTGTTAAACATTCTTGGATTATTAGACAATCCTACGAGTGGAGAATATTATTTCCTGGAGAACGAAGTATCCGGATTTTCTGAACGGCAACGTGCAAACCTGCGTAAAAACAACATAGGTTTTGTATTTCAGAACTTTAATTTGATTGATGAATTAAATGTATTTGAGAATGTTGAACTTCCTCTTATTTACCTGGGTTATAGCGCTAAAGATCGTAAAAAACGTGTAGATGAAGTATTGGAACAAATGCAAATTATTCACCGCAAAAAACATTTTCCGCTTCAGTTATCAGGAGGTCAGCAACAAAGAGTAGCGGTTGCCAGAGCAGTAGTAGCAAATCCGGCTCTCATCCTTGCTGATGAGCCTACAGGTAACCTTGACTCGGCTCATGGCGAAGAAGTAATGAACCTATTAAGCGATTTAAACAGTAAAGGAACCACCATAATTATGGTGACTCACTCACAACGTGATGCGGAATACAGTCAAAGGGTTATCCGATTATTTGACGGGCAAATTATTGCTGAAAACATTAAGGAAAAGATTCTTTAATCAAAATCACAAAATCACTATATATTCCTGGAGGCCAATGGCCTCCATTTTTTTTGAAACATACAACCAAATCATCCATTCTCAATAACTTAAAAGATTTTAAATAAAAAACTCATAACTCATAATCCATAACTCCCGCCCGAACGTTCCGTTCGGAACGGGCGGGCATAATTCATAACTTCTCAAATCACTATCTTTATAACTGAAATAAAAAAATTCTGTAACATTTTTGGTAAGCCGAAGTTTATATAACTGTTAACTCAAAAATAGCCATCAATTTGGAATCGATTTCTGACAATGCATTAATGCTAAAGGTTAAGTCGGGCGACTTAAGCAAACTTGGATTGCTATTTGAGAGGTATAACAAAGCGGTCTTTGGCTTCTTTTATCGAAACACTTCTAATCGTGAAATGAGTGAGGATTTAGTACAGATGTTATTTGAGCGCATCTTAAAATACCGCACTAATTTCAGGGGTGATGGAAAGTTTGTCGTCTGGATGTACAGTATAGCCCGGAATGTACTGATTGATCATTACAAACAAACGAAAAAACAAGGATTTATGAAAGAGTTGGAAGAAGCCGGAAACATTGAATTCGTCGACGAAAATTACAATCAGGAAGCTATTGATGAAAGGCATCAATTACTAATTAAGGCAATGACCAAATTGGATAGTGATAAACGCGAATTACTTACACTGAGTCGTTACCAGGGATTGAAGTACAAAGAAATAGCTGAAATTATGCAGACTACAGAAGGCGCTATCAGAATTAAAATTTTCAGGGCCTTAAACGATTTAAGAATGCATTATTTAAAATTAGAAAAGATAGAAGCACAATGAGTAAAGATGAATTATACAAATTAGTTTTAGATTACCTGGACGGGAATCTGGATCCATTAAAGCTTGATATACTTAAGCACGAATTGGAAATGATGGGTTATGGTTTGGATAATTTGGAAGAATTAAAAACGCTGGTTAAAACCATGGATGAAATCGAAATCCCAGGTCCAAGTAGCGAAATGTCCGATCGTTTTTATCAAATGTTGGAAGCAGAAATAGATGAGTCGAAGCTAGCTTCAACAAAAGGTTCTATTTTATCTTATCTAAGTAATTTCTTAACTCAATTTTTAACCTCAAAACTTTCATATGGTTTAATCATGTTAATATTTGGATGGATCATAGGTTTCTGGATTACACCTAATACAAGCGTAAGCAATCAGATGAGCCAAATGAATATCGAGATACAACAAATGAAAGAAATGGTAATGTTTAGCATGCTTGATCAACCCATGGCGAGTGAGCGCTTACAAGCTATGAAGATGATCAGTCCTTCGCCCGTTGATAACGACAAAATTATTGCATCACTTTTAGATGCGCTTAACAAGGATTCGGATGTAAATGTCCGCATGGCTGCCGTGGAAGCCTTGCTTGCCTTTGCAAATTTAGATCAGGTTAGAAATGGGCTAAAAGAATCGGTTTTTAAACAAAATTCTCCACTGGTTCAGTTAACACTGGTCGATGGTTTGGTTGCAATTAATGATAAAGCAGCCATCCCGATATTCGAGAGTTTGATCAGCAACAATGATGTTCATCAGGCAGTGAAAGACCGGAGCAGAGAAGGTATCACTAAATTAATTTAAGAAAATGAAAAATATAAAAATAGCAATTATACTCACCTGCATTTCTTTACTTTTCTGCATATCGCTGAAAGCACAAGAAAGCAGTGAGAAAATAAAAGAGAGTTTTACGGTTCCCAATACCGATAATTATTCGGAAGTTCACATTCGAAACCTATTCGGATCGGTAAAGGTCGAAAACTATAACGGAACTACACTCCTATTGGAAGCCACTAAAACAATATCTTCTAAAAATCAGGAAGGACTCGATAAAGGAAAATCCGAAATTAAACTTGAGGTGTATGAATACGCAAAAGGATTGTTTATTTATTTGGATAATCCATGCGCAATTTTCGACGAAGAAAAACTTAGGTTAAATTATGATTGCTACGATCATCGAGGCTATAACAGTAGGGATTATAAATTCAACATGGATATTACTGTTAAGATTCCTGTAAATGTTGATTATGTTCATGTCAGCACCATCAATAACGGAAAAATTTACATTAAAGGATTAACCTGTAATCTGGATGTTAGCAATGTGAATGGCCCGCTAACCATAGTTGACCATGCCGGAAATATTGAAGCAACAACCGTGAATGGAGATTTAGATGTTAATTTCATAAAGAACCCTGATTCTTACGCCGAATTCAGCACCATTAATGGTAAAATAGAAGTGTCATGTCTAAAAAATCTTTCAGCTAAAATTCAATACAAATCAATGAACGGGAGTTTTTATACCGATTACGAGGATATCACTTTTATGCCTGCCGAATTAAAGAAATCTGAAAGCAAAAGATCAAGTTCTACTAAATACAAACTAAGTGATATCAAATCATTTAGTATTGGTGGGGGTGAAACGAAATTCAGTTTTAATACCCTAAACGGGAATATGTATTTAACAACGAAATAATTAAAAAACTAATATAAAATGAAAAAGATCAGAATAGTACTCATTACAATGCTTAGCATCATAATGTTAGGTGCAATCGGACAGGAAACACAAAAGCAACAATTGGTTATTCCTTTGTCCGATCCAGGCAAACCGGGATTTTTAGCACTTGGTGGAATCAACTGTAGCATAAATGTTACCGGTTACGATGGAAAAGAAGTGATTGTGGTTGCTTATTCAAAAAATGGAATGGCTAAAATAAGCGAAACCAAAAATGGCATGAAAAAAATCAACGCTTCATCAATGAGCATTGAGGCTGAAGAAAAAGATAACAGGATTGATGTTTCCAGTGGGTTCTCTCATGAAGGTATTAATTTTGAAGTTAAAGTTCCTTACAATTTTTCCCTTGAATTAAGCACGGTTAATGAAGGTGAAATTAAAGTTGAAAATGTAAATGGTGAAATCAGCGCCAATAATATAAATGGACCTATTACCTTACATAAAATAAGCGGTTTGGTATCTGCATCAACAATAAATGAAGATATCATCATTACTTTCGACAAAGTAACACCTGATTCTCCCATGGCATTTTCATCGCTAAATGGAAATATCGACATTACTTTCCCAGCAAGTATCAAAGCCAATTTAAAAATCAAATGCGATCAAGGCGATATTCTTACCGATTTTGATGTAGAGCTTAGCAAAGAACGAAAAGTAAACAACGAAACAAATAAAAAGGGCGTTTATAAAGTTTCGGTTGATGAATGGGTTTATGGTAAGATAAACGGCGGTGGCCCTGAATACTCATTTAAGAATTTCCATGGCGATATCGTTATCCGAAAGAAATAAACTGAAATTCAATTTAATAAAAAAGGAGGAAAATTTTCCTCCTTTTTTTTATAACAAATTGTGTTCCTCCAGAAAATCAAAAAATGCCTTCTTGTAACTTTCCCCGATTGGAATATTCATTTCCCCAACTTTCAAGCTTTTCTTTCCAATACTATCTATTTTTTCAACGGATATAATATAGGATTTATGAACCCTGATAAATTTGTTTTCGGGAAGGATATCCTCCATCCTTCTAAAATTTTGAAGTACCATAAGGCGTTTCTCAGGAGTTACAATTCTCAGATAATCTTTCATCCCTTCTATATAAAGAATATCTTTAAAGTTTACCTTTTGTAATTTATAATCCGATTTTACAAAAATAAAATTCCCCTTTTTATCCGTATGCATTTCTGATTCCTTCAAACGAATCGTACTTCCGGATTCTTTCTCTAGTATAGTATATACCTTTTCAACTGATTTTATGAATCGGTCGAAGCTGATTGGTTTTAAAAGATAATCGGTTACATCAAGCTCATAGCCTTTTATGGCATACTGGTCATAAGCTGTGGTTAGTATAACTTTAGGCTTTATTTTTAAAGCCTCAAGCAACTGAATGCCCGTAAAATCATCCATTTGGATATCTAAAAATATTAAATCAACGTGATTCTTTTTTAGATAATCCAATGAATCAGCCCCATTATCAAATGATGCCAATAAATTTAAATATTGAATTTTATCAATATAGCCTTTCAATTTCTCAAGAGCTAAAGGCTCATCATCAATTGTAATACAATTAATTATCATCAACTTATAAGTTTTAAAACTACATGATACTTTTCATCATCATTTTTGATATTTAATTCATGCTTGTCCTTGTATAACAATTCAAGACGGCGCTTAATATTTTGCAACCCAATGCCACCTGTCTTGTCTTTCGAAACCACTGCATCTTTGACAAACGAATTAATGACTTCAAAAGTAATGGTATTTTCTTTAATTTCAACATTGATCAAAATTCCGGGCTTACTTTTCTGTTTACTACCATGTTTGTATGCATTTTCTACAAAAGGCACAAAAAGCATTGGAGGGATCATTTTGCCAACCTGATCTCCCTTCACTTTGAATTGGGTATGACCGGAGTTTTTCAGTCTTAACTGTTGCAGAGAGATAAAACTTTGAATATAATCGAGTTCCTTCTCAAGCGGCACCAAATCGGCATTTGAATCATAAAGCATGTATCTCATGATCTCAGAAAGCTTGATAATAGAATTTGAAGCTCGCTCCGGATTTTGTGGAATCAGTGTGTCAATATTATTTAAGGTATTGAATAAAAAATGTGGATTAATTTGAGATCTTAAAAGCGCCAATTCACTTATTAAGGATTGATTTTGCAATTCTGATTTTTCCTGTTGAGAAGCATACCATGCCTTAAGCAATTTTATTGCTATTGCGGAGATTGTCACTGAATAAACAGAGAAAAAGAGAGACAATATTGTATTTCTATTGAAAAAATTAAAAGCTTCTATTTTATCCGGTGAAACACGCATTGGTAACTGAACATAATAATAGATCAAATACTCACAATACAATATTGGAATGGTGGTTAAAATGAAGTACAGAAAAAATTTAAAATATTTTTGTCGTAATAAGAATTTTGGCAATAAGAAATATAATGAGAAATATGTAGCCATCATATCGAATGGAATCGAAGCAAAATAACCTATAAACCTAAGCAGGTAAGCCTCATCAAATCTTCCACGATAAAAAGTATGGTAAAGCAAAACAGCTATCCAAAAAAGTAAGTGCCAACGTAATCGCAGCCAATTGATTGATAGATTCCAATTTTTCAAAACAGTATATCTTAAAAGTGATTTATTTAATATGCAAAATAACTAAATTATTAAGTATTAACATTCAAATTACAATTTTCTCGACACTTTTGATGATTTATTTGATCAACCCTTACATATTCCCAACTTAACCTTACGAAACATTACAGTACCATAAAAAATATTCATCAATTTATATTGAGCTACTATTTTACTTATAATGATTAAATCAGTATATTAGCGCCATTAAATTTAATACATGATATCGATCAACATAGAAAAGGGTAGACTTTATCAAAGACAGGAGTTGTTAAACTTAGGGTTTATTGAAAGTAAAATTCAGTCTCCGACATACATAATATTCAGAAAGTCAGATAAATATTACTTATTTAAGGAAACATTTAGTAATCGACTAGTATTGGATTATGTAGGGTATTAATATTCAACTATTCTTTAAGTTCCAAAATATTTTCGCAATATTTAACAAGATTAAATATCTGTTCATAAATATTTGGATAAACAGATTTCATTGAGTTTGACAACTCATATCCAAATTCCTCAAACTCATTTATATTAATAGTGACCACTTGAATATCTTCCGTTAACTCCGCTGAAAAAATCCTGCCTAATTCGATTAATTGCTGTAACGTAAGATCGTGGGAATTGAACAAATGCAATGAATTATTAAAATTGTTCAATCGATAGTAATTTACTTCCCCTAAAGATTCTGTTTTATTTTTGACCGCATCAATAAATACTATATTTTTATAATCGATAAGTAGATTTAAGGTTTCGAGACTTATTAGGTTAACCTCTCGGAAATCGAATAAATTATTATCGAGATTTAATTTTAGGTCCTTCACGATTTTTAAGGCTATTCCATCATCTGTGAGGATTTCACTACCAAAACCTATTATCAAGGTTTGTCGCTCTTTTTTATTTCTTTGGCCTATCAATTTCTATGCCTGCTGATTGATCGAATTAGGGTTCCATTCAAATCACGGATATTTAATTCAAATGGCATTTTACCGGGTTGAAAATGTGTTGCACATGAAAAACAAGGATCGTAAGCCCTAAATGCCATTTCAACCATATTGAGCATTCCTTCGGTTACCTCATCTCCATTTTTTATAATTCCTTGAGCAGCTTTTTTAAGCGACATGCAAATGGCTGCGTTATTGTTCGTTGTTCCGACTATGATATTAGCCTTTGTTACTATTCCGTTTTCATCTGTCCAATAATGATGAGTGAGCGTTCCTCGCTGTGCTTCAACAGTTCCGACACCCTCTCCCACTATCAAATTCCTTTCAGCTTTAACCTTTAAATCCTTATTGCAAATGTTTGGATCACTTGCCAGTTCCAAACAATGTTCTGCAGCATAAAGCAATTCAACCAATCGAGCCCAATGCATAGCCAAAGTGTTGTTTACAGGCTTTCCACCCAATGTTTCATACATCAATTCATATTCCTTTTGTGCCAGAGGAGTAGCCATTCCATCAGATGCATTTAATCGTGATAAAGGTGTAGCATGATAAACTCCCGATTCCTGCCCATCAATAAAACCATGCCATCCAATTTTCTTTAAATAGGGAAATTTTAGATATGACCATGGCTCAACCCTTTCTTCTATATAATCAAGATAATCCTTTGCCTCATATTTATACATTTCGACTCCTAATGTGTCAACAACCCTGATTTTACCATCATAAAAATTAACCTTGTTTTCATTATCAACCAAACCCATCGAATGCAGATTCAGTGAATAAGGTCCGTTAAGGATGATATCGACATATTTTGGGTTAGCAAGTACGACATCTTTAAATAGCTTCATGGTAAACTGTGCAAACTCAATAAATTCTTTTGCTGTTATTTCTATCTTTTTTCTTTCTTCTTCACTTAACCCTTTCCTCACACCACCAGGTATATTCATAACTACATGGGTTTGGTGCCCTCCAAGTAAGGCCTGTATTTCCTGGGCTTTTCTTCTGGCTTCGATCACTTTTTTGCCGATATCAATTCCTACCGCTTCAATTACTCCCAACAAATTTCGTTTAGCCGGATCGGAATCGGGGCCTAAAACAAAATCAGGAGCTGCCAATGCATAAAAATGTGCGATGTGGCTATGCACAAAATGAGCCATATAAAACAATTCACGAAGTTTTTTTGCAGTGAGAGGAGGCTCCAACCCGAAAACAGCATCAATTGCTTTTCCGGCAGCCATGTGATGGCAACCCGGACAAACCCCACATATTTTTGTTACAATTTGTGAAAGTTCTTCAACCGGGCGACCTTCGCAAAACTTTTCAAATCCTCGTAATTCAGGTACCTGAAAATAAACATCCTTAACGGTTCCATCACCATTGGTGAATATTTCTATTTTTCCGTGACCTTCAAGACGGGTAATCGGATCTATGGTTATTCGGTTCATGACAAATTCCTCCTTAAAATTGATACTGGTAAACTAAAACGATAAAACGTTCCTGCCGGATCAACAACATCCTCCACGATTTTTTTGATTTCTTCAGGGTCATTCGAATCAATCATGGTTCCAATTGCCGACATCATTTTTGCTCCCGGATCTGTTAAATCGGGAGGCGGGCCATAGCATCCTCTGCAAGGTGCATTTCCTTCGATACACCGGTATCCGCAACCTCCTCTTGTAGCTGGCCCCATGCAGATTACTCCTTGTTCTAAAAAGCAAGTCACCCCATCGTCTTCAATTTCCCATGGGCGATAAAACTTTTTAATTTTTTTGTTATCTGTTTTTTTGCGGCTACATTCGTCGCATTGAGCTTTTTCATAAGCCCCGATTACCGATTTTTTGGAAGGCAATTGTTCTTTATTTGCTATGATCCTAAATACTTCTAACAATCGATCGGATTTTGGCGGACAACCCGGAATATAATAATCGACACAAACCACTTTATCTAAGGAGATTACATTGTCGAAAAAAACTGGTAATTCCAATTTCCCTTCCGGAACATTAAATTCTGGTTGTGGCATTACCCGATCTGGATTAACGGTTGATTCACTTTTCACATAAATTCGCTCAAAAAATTCATCACGCTTACTTAAATTTGCCAAACCCGGGATTCCACCGAGTTGTGCACAACTTCCATAAGCCACTATAAATTTTGATTTTTTGCGCAGTTGTATTGCCATATATTCATTTTCAGAATTTCTGATTGCACCGTTGAACAATGTCAAATCGATATAACCATCAGGCATATTTTTGATGTCCTTATACTTTACATCCAAGGCAATGGGCCAGAACACCAAATCTGCAGAGGCAATCACTTCCAATAAATCTTCGTGTAAATCCAAAACCGATACACAGCAACCACCACATGCTGCACCCCAGTATATAGCTAATTTTAATTTTTGATCTTTGCTCATAATTTAAAATTCAAAGTTTATCCTATTTTACACATATGCCAGTTGCTTTTCATAATTAGCTGGTCCCAAAGCCTGTATTGTTTCAGTAAATTCATTTATCAGATCTGCAAATTGCTTCCCCTCGCTGGCGCTAATCCATTCGAGTGACAATCTCTTTTCTTCAATTCCCATTTGTTGAATATATTTCTGCAACAACTCATACCTTCGTAAACATTTATAATTGCCTTCGTGATAATGACAATCACCAGGATGGCAACCACAGATTAGAACCCCATCAGCCCCTCTTCTAAACGATTCGAGAATGAAAGTTGGTTCAATCCTGCCCGAACACATCACTCGGATAATTCGGACATTATGTGCATATTTAAAGCGAGATGTGCCTGCAAGGTCAGCTCCGGTATAAGAACACCAGTTACATAGAAATGAAATTATTTTTGGTTCATACGACATAAGATACCTCCTTAATTTTTTGACATGATTCCAGTAATTTGTGACAAGATTTGCTTATAACTAAAATGCTTACTATGGATAGCACCCGTTGGGCAGGCAGAAGAACAAGTACCACATCCCTTACACAATACCTCATTGACAAAAGAAACACTCTTATCTTGAAGGGAGCTAATGGCCGTATATGGACAAACGCTTATACAAGTTTGGCAACCACAGCACACTTCTTCAGTGACACTGGCAGTGGTAACTTCAACATCAACAGTTTTTTTTGCGATTGAAGCTAAAACCCTTGCCGAAGCTGCTCTGGCCTGACTTACACAGTCGATTACCCCCTTTGGACTTTGACATGCACCCACCACATAAATGCCATCTGTTGTTGTGGCAACAGGATCTAGTTTGGGATGCTTTTCCATGTAGAAACGGTTTTTATCCACACTAATACCAAAAATTTGTGAGGTTAATTTCGCATCTTCCTGAGCTTCCATTCCAACCATCAGGATTACAAGATCGGCAGGCACACTGATCAATTCACCGGAAAGTTTCTCTTTGAACTTAATAGTCAATTTGTGACCTTCTCCAGGTTTTGAAGTTAGTATAGTTGGAAGCTCATTTTCCTGATTGAACATTAAAAAGGCCACATTATTTGTAGAAGCTGAGGTGTACAATTCCTCACAACCTTTTCCAAACGATCTCATATCGGCATAAACATCATAAATAAATGCTTCAGGTAAAGCCGATGAAATTTGATGGATATATTTTAACGCCGTTGAACAGCAAGATCGTGAGCAATATTCATGAGTATAACTATTTCTGCTCCCAACACAATGAATAATTGCAAGATGCTTGGGTTCTAATCCATCATTGGTTCTGATCTTACCATTCAAAAGCATTTTCTCAAATTCAAGTGAAGTGATAACATCAGGCAATCTACCATAACCGTATGATGGAACAGAAGTGGGCATGAATGGCTTTAATCCGGTTGCAAGAACGATATTGCCAAATTTAATTTTCTTATTGATTCCGTGATTGAGATAGGTTTCAAAATTGCCTATGAAACCTGATATCTTTTCAACTTTAGTATTTAAAAATATTTCAACTTCAGGATGTTCCATTATCCTGTTAATTTTAGTTTGAATGACTTGTGATGCTTGTTCCAATTTAGGAAAGAGCAAATCAACATTTGCAATTTGCCCACCCAAATTGTTTGATTTTTCAACCAGATAAACTTTTTTTCCGGCATCGGCTATAGTGAGGGCAGCCGTGATTCCAGCAATACCTCCGCCAACTACCAATGTTGCAGGATCAACCTCTACACTCCTTCTTTCAAGAGGTTCATGAAGTCGAACCCTGTATATTGCACCTTTAACTAATTCAATAGCTTTCTGAGTGGCAAATTCTCTATTCGAATGAACCCAAGACACCTGTTCACGAATATTCGCCATTTGAAACATGTATGGATTAAGCCCGGCGTTCTCCATGGTTTTTCTGAAGGTAAGCTCATGAATACGTGGGGAACATGCAGCAACAACGATTCTTTTTAATTGATGCTCTTTAATATCATTAACAATCATTTCTTGTCCCGGATCGGAACACATATATTGATAGCTCTTTGAAATAACTACTCCATCCAGTTTTTTCATTTCTTCGGCCACCTTTTCAACATCAACTGTTTTGGCGATATTGGTACCACACCAACATATATAAACGCCTATTCTGTTTCCTTCCATTTTTTTAAAGTTAAACAGTGACTAATTTTTCTTTTTCAACTTGATATCGCCACGCAGCTTTCTTTAATCGGGCAAAATATGCGGCAAAGGGGCGATATGCCAGATGCGACCATTTTGAAAATGGCACTTCGATTACAATCATTGGTACGAGCACTGCTAAATGAAAAACATACATAACATAGGTTAGCACAGGCAATCCGGTGAGCCTAAAGATATGTACGAGAATGCCGGTGATTGTTGTCATGGCAAGCATCACTATAAAAATCCAATCACTTGGGTGTGAGAATTTGAACTTTACATCTTTTTTCTTGAATCGTCCTATGGTTGCAATTGTTAAAAAATATAAAATTCCAAATGTGGCATAATACCCTAAAAGACGTTGCCAATGATACCATGGCTTTATTTCTTCTATCTGGAATAAAGGCAATAACGCTACTATCACAATAAACATGATGGTATAACCGGTCATCAAAAAAAGATGCCCTGACCAATAATTTTTATTTTCGCATTTTGAGAATTTGGGCTGAACAGCAAAATTGTAAATCAAATGCCAGAATTCGATAAAATATGCAGACAGAGGAATTCTTGTTTTATGATCCTTAATGATGACTTTATAGAACATACTAAAGATATTTGAAACAAGTAACAGTGCAACAATGATCGCCATGGTCCAATCACCATAATGGATGATCTGAAGAAATTGACCAGCCGTAAACCCATCAACCATCTGATTGATCATTACACCACCTTCTGCATTAACAAACGCAGAAGGATTTGAAAACATTTGAGAGGATGGCGGAAGGAATGCCAGAAACAATACAACTATGAACACAAAGAGCATTCCAATTGCACCATATTCCCAAAGTGAAGAAGTATAAAACTTTTTTGACAAGCCTGTCCAATCATAAGCTGCGGTGAGATATCGTCTGAGAGTCATCATTAATTCACCAGGATTTGCATCTCTGGGACATGTTTCACTGCACTCACCACAATAATAGCACATCCATGGATCAATATTTGATTCGATTTTCTGATCCATACCCATTTGGATTGCCCTAATTTCCTTTCGCGGGAATAAAAAACCATCCTCTGTTAAAGGACAGATAGCTGTGCAATTTCCACAATGGAAACACTCGTTCCAATTTCCAGCCCCGTACTTTGATAATTCCTTTTTGAAATTAAGGTTGATCTTATAACTCATATATTATCCTCCATATCTGACTTAAATATTTTTTGTGGCTTCGCTTGCATACTCATTTACCGGAGCTTCCTTGTATTGGTCGATATTGCCGGTTAATAGATTTTCTAATACAATGGCAGCAGCTGCAGATCCTTGAGCCACTGAATCGGGAATATCTTTAGGCCCCTGACAAGCTCCTGCTATTAAAATTCCGCTAACATTAGTACATTCAGAATCACTAGCAGATTTCAATTCTTTAAACCATCCATCATTACTTAATTGAATCCCTGCCAAAGAAGCCAGTTTTGCAGCATCGTCTGCCGGCTCTAATCCAACAGAAAGAATAACCATATCGACTTCCGATTCGATTAATCGATCGTTTAAGATATCTTCTGATCGAAGTATCAATTTGTCATTTTTCTGTTTTACCGTGGCCGTCCTACCCCTTACCATATAAATCCCTTCAGCTTTGATACGCTCATAAAACTCTTCATAACCTTTTCCATAGGCCCTCATATCAATAAAATATTCCGATACTTCTGCTTCAGGTATTTTCTCCTTTATCAGATGTGCCAATTTCAACGAATACATACAACAAACCCTTGAGCAATAAGTTCGATGTTGTATGTCCCTGCTTCCAACACAATGAACAAGTGCAAACTTTTGAGGTTCACCCTGCCCCTTTTGGAATATCCAGTTTCCCTTTTTATCCTGTGACCTATAGGTAATATCACCACCTGTTGGCCCACTTGCATTTATCAATCGCTCTAGTTCCAAAGAGGTTAGTACATTAGGATATTTCCCATAACCATAACGTTCAATTTTTTTTGCATCGAATGGTTTAAATCCGGTTGCCATGATGATATTGCCAACCATAATTTCCAAATATTCATCCTTCTCGTCCAAATCAATTGCATTGGCCGGGCAAACTTTGGCACAAACGCCACATTTACCACTTTGCACATAGGTGCAGTTTTCAGGATCGATCAAATATTTATTTGGCACTGCTTGTGGAAAGGGAATATAAATAGCCTTTCGCATACTCATTCCTTCATCAAATTCATTAATGGTTTTTGATGGGCACTTTTCAGAACAAATACCACAACCGATACAAGTTGATAAGTTTACCCTTCTGGCTTTCTTCAATATTTTAACTTTAAACTTACCAGGACGGCCATCAATGGAAACGATATCGCAATTTGTTAAAAGCTCAATAAATGAATGTTGCCCTACTTCCACCATTTTTGGAGTAAGGATACATGCGGCACAATCAAGTGTTGGAAAAGTTTTATCAAACTTTGCCATATATCCACCGATAGTTCCACTTTTCTCAACCAAATAAACTTTATGTTTACTATTAGCAATCTCAAGTGAAGCTTGAATTCCGGCTATCCCCGCTCCGACAACCAGTGTTTCGGGCAGACTTTCTACCTTAAATCCTTTTATTCTGCTATCTTTATTTCCAACTGGATCAATTACCCTTCTTAACAATTCCTTAGAGTAGATATCAAACGACTGTTCGTTATCAAAATAATCCTGGAAGTCGAGAAAAATAATTTGTGATGGATCTTTACCTGCATTTGCTAATATTTCTGAAAAAAAAGATTTTAAAAAGCCTGGGTTTTCTCCAATTATTAAAATCTGTTCAATCTCTTTTTCAGTAATCTGCTTTATTTTAGCCTGCTTATCCAAAAAGCTAAAATCGTCAGAATTCCATACGATCTTTACTTTATCAATGGCGAAAGCATATTCTTCCAGTTTTTTAATTTTAAATTGATCGATTGTATCGCGTGATGGATAACTGAAAAAGACTGCGGTATTCTTTTTATCCTCCATAATTTTTATCTTAAAAAAATTGCTGAAAGATAAATTTGAAAAAATTAAAATAAAATGATGCTAATCAGTTTGAAAAATGACTGTTCTCAACTTCAAAACTGACAATTATCATATTGAGAATGGGTATCTTTTAAACTTTAGAGATGAGTTTTAATGATCCTTCGGAGACCATCAGCGTTGTGTATTATTATTTTCCGGCCTTTTATTTCGATTAAATTTTCTTCTTTAAAATCCGATAATATCCGAATGACGGTTTCGGTGGCAGTTCCAACAATATTTGCAATATCTTCCCTTGATAAGCTAATTATTCCATTGCTAGGATCCTCACAATCCGTACTCCCTGTTTTAAAAAGACAGCTCAACATCAATAAGTTTTGCGCTAATCGCTCCCTCACAGATTTTTGTGCCATAGAGGTCATCTTATCTTCAGCTTCTCCTAAAAGATAACTTAGGCTTTTCATGATTTTCTGCGAAATATAAGGATACTTCAGACATAGCTTAAAAAATGCCCTCTTACCAACAAAACATACCAGCGAGTCTTCTATTGCTGTGGATGTTGTCATGTATTTTTTATCAGCCATCATCGCCCTGATACCAAGCAATTCACCTGCTTTTGCAAATCTTACAATTTGCTCTTTCCCATTTTCGCCTAGTTTTGAAAGTTTTATAATCCCATTACTTAAACAGTAAACACCTATTGGAGTCTGTCCCAAATGATAAATTTTCTGACCCTTTTTATAAAGTGTGGTGATTTTTTTTGAATCCAATTCAATCATGTCAGCTTTCTCAATGTTAGAGAAAATTGATTTCGACATAACAGCACATCTATTGCAGGGTGAATTCCACATCGCAAATAAATTATTGATATTCCGAAGCTAAGATAATTAATCTAAAAAAAATTGCAAGCTTTTAGTAACTAAAAACTGATAAAAGTCATTTTTTAGTTTTCTTATTCTTCATACTTATTATCTTTGCCAATCATTTCAGAATAAAATCACTTGCACAAAGAAATTTCAGGAATCGGTCAAAAAAAATTCCAAACAGGTAAAGTCATTTCAATTTCATTTGCCCACTTGGTTCATGATGTTTACTCATCATTCCTTGCTCCACTTTTGCCCCTTTTGATAGAGAAGCTTGGGATTTCCTATTCAATGGCAGGTTTGCTTAGTATCTTTCAACAATTTGGTTCTTTAATGAGTCCAATCATTGGGATAGTCGCAGATAGAGCACCTGTAAGGTATTTTATAATTGCTACTCCTTTTATCACCAGCGTAATAATGAGTTTGATTGGAGTCGCGCCAAACTATACTGTCATAGCAATCCTTTTGTTTGTGATGGGTTTAAGTGCTGTCTTTTTTCATGTGCCGGCACCGGCTTTGATAAGAGGTGTTTCAGGAAATAGAATCGGGAAAGGAATGAGTTTTTATATGATTGGTGGAGAAATAGCCGCAGCTATTGGTCCATTAATTATAATTGGAGCCGTTTCACTTTGGGGTCTCGAAGGAACTTACAAACTAATACCTTTTTCATTTGCCGCTTCAATTATTATTTATTTAAAGCTTAGGAAAATAGATAGGGTCAAACGCTTAGATTATCTTAATATGAATGGAACCGGTATTAAAAAAACATTTGTTAAACTTTTACCAATATTTATCATTCTATTTGGCTTTTCCTTTTTCAGCCAATGCATGAAATCAGCACTAACGAGTTTTCTTCCTGTTTATCTGACCAATATAAAAGCAGAAAGCTTATGGTTTGCCGGAATTTCCCTTTCTATACTTCAAATTGCTGGAGTTTTTGGTACGCTCTTCGGAGGTTCAATTTCTGATCGTATTGGAAGAAAAAAAATGTTGTTAATTTCTTCAATCTCAGCACCTTTATTTATGATCCTATTTGTTTACACTTCAGGGATCAGCATGATTGTGCTATTACTGTTGAGCGGTTTTGCCATGTTTATCTCAAATCCTGTGTTATTAGCCTATGTACAAGAAATTGATCCCGACCATTCATCATTTGTCAATGGTATTTATATAACCCTCAGTTTTGGGAGTGGTGCAATGACAGTATTACTAATCGGACTTATGAGTGATTGGATTGGTATGGATCTGACATTTAAAATTTTTGCTTTCCTGGCCTTACTCACTATTCCTTTTGTTGTAATGCTACCAGACACTAAGGGAAATGAGTTATGAGTTATGAGTTATGAGTTATGAGTTATGAGTTATGAGTTATTGGAAATTCTATATTCTATATTCTGTATTCTATCTTTATCATTTACTTAAAAACTTTTAAATATCCTTGCCTGAGAATAACCCGGTGCTTGTACGTTTAAATCCATAAAATAACCGAAGGCAGTTTGGTCGCATTCATAATCCACATTTTTCATTCGGGCCTCTGTTTTATCAAACAA
Source organism: Bacteroidota bacterium (assembly GCA_018816945.1). Taxonomy (NCBI): domain Bacteria; kingdom Pseudomonadati; phylum Bacteroidota; species Bacteroidota bacterium. Next base: position 129,286 of record JAHIVC010000101.1, read on the forward strand.
TTCTTTAGTAAACTCCGGACCGGCTTTACTTTCGGATAAATGAGCAAATGAATGAAGCAGTACATTTTTGGTATCGTTTTTCTTGGCAGCCCATTTCAGGTTTTTAACCAATTTGGTTTCAGCACCAACTAAATCAGCCTCATCACCCCCTTCAGCCTGGATGAATGCCACTAATACTTCTTTGAATATTTTGGTATCAGTGAGAATATCAGCTTCGTCAAGTGTTTTTATCCTAGGGGTATATCCGAATTCGGTGCAGTATATCATCAATAACTTCATGTCAATTTTCCTTTTCCCAAATGTAAGAAAATCCTACATTTGTTTATGACAAATACAAAACCCCTTGCCGAAACATTACGTCCATCAAATCTGGATGAATATATCGGACAAGAACATCTCATTGGGAAAAATGCCATCCTTCGTCAGGCTATCGAAGGCAATACCATTCCATCTATGATTTTATGGGGTCCTCCGGGTGTTGGAAAAACAACATTAGCCTATATCATTTCTCAGAGCTTAAGTCGACCATTTTATACTTTAAGTGCGATTAGTTCGGGTGTAAAAGATGTACGGAATGTAATTGATATCGCGAAAACCGGAAATCAGGCTATTTTATTTATTGATGAAATTCATCGCTTTAGCAAATCACAGCAGGATTCGCTCCTGGGTGCCGTTGAAAAAGGGATTGTTACTCTAATTGGTGCAACCACCGAAAATCCATCTTTTGAAGTGATATCCCCTCTTCTATCCCGATGTCAGGTTTATATTCTAAAACCGCTCGAAAAAGAGCATCTTGATACGCTGGTTAAAAGAGCAGTTCAGTATTATCTGATCGAAAAGAAGATTGAGATAAAGGTTGAGGAACACGAAGCACTTTACAGGATTTCGGGAGGTGATGCACGTAAACTTTACAACGCAATCGAATTGATCGTCAGCACTGAAAACAAGGCAAAAGTCATTATCACTAACAAAAGCGCTTTACACATTATCCAACAAAACCTAGCGATTTACGATAAGCAGGGCGAGATGCATTACGATATTATTTCCGCCTTTATTAAATCGATGCGGGGCAGCGATCCAAATGCAGCTGTTTACTGGCTTGCACGTATGGTTGAAGCAGGTGAAGACCCAAGATTTATTGCCCGTCGGATGTTGATTTTAGCCGCTGAAGATATTGGGAATGCGAACCCAAATGCACTTTTGCTCGCCAATACCTGTTTTGATGCCATTAATAAAATTGGCTGGCCCGAAGGCAGGATCATTTTATCGCAAACTGCCGTTTATCTTGCAACCTCCCCAAAAAGCAATTCTACTTACCTTGCTATTAAAGATGCAGAACAATTAATCAGAAAAACAGGTGACTTGGCGGTTCCTCTTGCGCTCCGTAATGCTCCGACCAAATTGATGAAGGACCTTGGTTATGCAAAGGATTATCAATATGCCCATCAATTTGACGGGAATTTTGTTGAACATGAATTTCTTCCTGACAAGATTCAAGGAACCAAATTATATGATCCCGGTAATAATCCTCATGAGTTGAAGACACGCTCATGGCTTAAAAGTCTCTGGAAAAAGAAATACGGATATTGATTTTAGTTTTTTTTGATATCCAATTTAGAAACATCAACACATACAAGCTCGCCCAGACTTGTTCGCACATAGAGTTTGCCATTTGTGAGAACCGGAGCCGTCCAGCATCTGATTTCATCCGAAGTTTCGACAATTTTAGCATGTGCTAAATCCCTGTATCCATTCTCGTCAGCTTCCATAATTGTAATCTCGCCCCATTGGTTGAGGATTATAAATTTGTTGTCAATATAAATTATTGAACAGTGGCCGGTATCCCTGCTCCACTTCTCTTCCCCTGTATTAAAATCAACACACTTTAAGTAAGCTGTCCGATCACGTGTATCCCCATGAGGTACATATAAATAAGAATCAGCGTAAATGGTACTACCAAATTCATTTTGGATTTCTTTTTTAAACCATTTCTGTACAGGTTTATTATCCTCAAAATCTATCATTGTAGCTCCATTGCGATAAGCTGTTGAAATAAACACTCGGTTCCCCACCACAACAGGATCGGGCGAATCGGCACCATCACTAAATACCCAAGGAAATGACCATAATAATTCTCCGTTGCTAATTTTTACTGCATTAAGGCATCGATGACTAAAGATCATAGCGCATTTTTCGCCTTTATACTCATAAATGACCGGAGTTGCATAACCTGCTTTACCTGTGCCGCTCCCCCAAACTTTTTTACCATTACGTTTATTAAGTGCAATACCTTGCCCACCAGCATTTAGAATGACCAAATCATTTTCTATTACAGGACTGCCGCTAAATCCATATTTCGGCTTTTCAGCCTTAAATTCATCTATAATATTTACATACCAAATCTGTTTGCCGGTTTTTGCATCAAGACAATAAACTTGCCCGTTTCTTTCAGAAATATAAATATAATTGTTGTCATAAACAGGGGTCGATAAAGAACCATAGTGGTACCGATCTGCACTTTCAAATTCAAAGCTCCAGACTCCTTCTCCTGAATGGGTATTTATACAAAGAACTTTATTTACCTGACCATTATTACCCATTGTGTATAAATAATCCCCAACCACCGTAACCGACGAATAGCCCTTTCCGACATTTCTTTGCCATAATATTTTCGGTTTATCTGTTAGCGTTTGATAGGCCCAATTTTTATCTTCAGTTATTCCATTTCGATTAGGCCCTCTCCAACTGGGCCAGTCCTGTGCACCGGCAAAAAATGGATTTAGCAATAAAAAAAAGAGTATTAATTGAATAGATGCCCTTTGGCTGTTATGCCATAAAATTCTGCCCATAGGATTCATATTTTATTCACTTTTTAACGAATCCACTGGATTTGATTTAGCAGCTATATAAGATTGATATAGAACTGTACAAATAGCAAGTATTAATGAAATAAATCCTGCAAGAGCAAATATCCACCAACTAAATGTGGTTTGATATGCAAAATTTTCCAACCATTTTTTTAGAAGATAGAACGACACGGGCCATGCAATTATATTTGCCACCAATATCCATATTGAAAAACTGCCTACTAAGAGTGATAAAATATTAGGGATACTGGCACCATTTACTTTTCTAATGCCAATTTCTTTGGTTCTTTGCTGAGTCATAAATGAGGCTAAACCTAATAAACCAATACAAGCGATAAAGATTCCAAGTAATGACAATACGGTAAGAAATTGTCCCATTTGTTCTTCACTTTTATATTGTTTATCAAAATTTTGATCAAGGAAGAAATACTCAAAAGGATAGTTGGGCATTAAGCTATTATAGGTTGTCTCAATTTGCTTTAATGTTGCAAGATAATCAGCATATTTAATGTCCAAGACAAACAATTTAAAATCATCTGTCATTTGATAAATTCCCATCGGGCCAACACTTTCCTGCAAGCCTTTGAAATGAAAATCTTTAAAAACCCCAACGATTCTGGTCCTATCGTTCCAAATATACTTCCCTATGGCTTCTTCAGCATTACTCCAACCAAAGGTTTTTAATGCAGACTCATTTATCATCATTTCATTTATTCTGCTACCTTGATTACCAGGCTTAAATGAATTTCCTGCGATAAATTGAAGATCAATCAAATCGGTAAAATCTTCGTCAACCTGATAATAATTCACCAGAAATGTTCGAATATTTTCTTCTCCCGGCAAATAGGTTCGCCAGCCATAGTTCCATTCGCCGGGAATGGATGAACAAAATGCGCTTTTATTCACCTGGGGTATTTTTAAAAACTCCTGCTTAATTTGTTTATACTCATTTAAACCGATTACTTCTCTTGGAAATCTCAAAACCAACTTTTGTTCTTTATCGAAGCCCAGCGGGTAATTCTTCATGAAATTCAATTGTTTATATATCAGCATCACACTAATAATAAGACCTACCGATACTGCAAATTGAAAAATGACCAGTCCCTTCCTGATCCATACAGATACAAAACCAGTCTTGATGTTTCCCTGAAAAATCAATATTGGCTTTAAAGATGAAAGAAACAATGCAGGGTAACTACCCGACAGAAGACTGGTAAAAAGGATTAAAATTCCGATTGAAATGAGGAGTGCAGGGTTTGAATAATCCACCTTTAATCGGGCATCAAGAAGTTGATTTACACTCGGAAGAAAAAATTCAACCAAAAACATGGCGATCACATGTGCAATAAAAACATAAATAAAAGATTCGAAAAGAAACTGAACGATCAAAGTTTTTCTGCCGGCACCAACTGTCTTACGGATTCCGATTTCACGAACCCTATTCATAAATTTTGCAGTGGTGAGATTCATATAATTAATACATGCAATGAATAATATCAACATGCCAATAGTCATGAAAACTTTGAGGTAGGAGAGATTTCCTGATGGTTTCATTTCAAATTCATCATGCGATTGCAAATGAATGTCTTTTAAAGGCTGCAGGTAATGATAAACTATACGTTTCATTCCTTCCCTATCTTGTGGATCTACATTGTATTTTGCTTCCAGGGGTTTAAGAGTCTCAGCAAAAGCGCTGACATCCGTTCCTTCTCTGAGCTTGATATAAGTCATCGATTGCCCGCCCCATCCTTCATCCATCCAGAGCATATCGGTATTTATGAAAGGAGATGGATGCCATGAGCATATCAAATCGGGATTCATATGGCTGTTATCAGGCCAATCCTCTATTACTGCGGTTACTTCATATTTTAAGGTATCATTGATAATAACCTTACCGATTGGATCAATGTTTCCAAACAGAATTTTTGCCAGGTTTTCGGTTATCACAGCTGTGCTGGGCCTGGTTACCTGGTCCTTTGTCAACCCTTTCACAATTTTTTGAGGAAATAATTCAAAGAAATCCTGATCCACCCTGAGGGGTCGGTCGATGTTTACTTTTGAATCATTGAATCTCACCGGTGTTTTCATTTGCCCCCTGCTGAATCGTATGGCTTTCTCAACCTGAGGAAAGTCTTCCCTTAATACTTTAGCCAGTGGAGGCGATGCAGCAATTCGCTCATAGGTAAGGGTATTGGTTTGGATTTTTGAGATTACACGGTAGATTCTTTGATAGTCGGGATAATATTTATCATAGCTAAATTCCTGATAAACATATAGGTAAATAAATATTGCACAGGCAATTCCAATGGACAACCCCAAAATATTTATGATAAAAAATCCTTTGGTGCGGATGATATTCCTACCTGTGATCTTGAGATAATATTTTAGCATAACTGAAAATTATTTTTTTTATTCACATTTCAACGCATCTACAGGGTTTGCTTTTGCAGCTTTTAATGCCTGGAAAATTGTGGTTAAATTTGCAATAACTAATGTGATCAGTCCGGCCATAATAAATGGCCAAATACTTATATTAATGTGATATGCATATTTTTCCAACCACCTTGAAAGAAAATAATAAGCCAACGGCCATGCAATTATATTTGCCAAAAGCACCCATTTCGAAAACTCTTTGCTTAACAACATGACAATACCCAAGATGGAAGCACCATGAACTTTTCTCACCCCAATTTCCTTGGTTCGGCATTGAGCCATAAAGGAGGTTAAACCTAGTAATCCGAGACAACCTATGAAAATTCCCAAGCCAGATAGTCCGGTAAATATTTCAGCCATTAGTTCTTCCGATCTATATTGTTTATCAAATTCCTGATCAAGGAAAAAGTATTCAAACTGGGTATTTGGGAACAGATTATCAAATACTTTCTCAGTCGCTATGATACTTTGCTTATGATCAGAATTGCCAATATCCAGGATTAAATACTCAAAACAACAATTATTGAAATTAAAAAATAAATTCTCGATCTTTTCGTGTAATCCTTCATGATGATAATCCTTTACAACTCCAATTATTCTTGATCGATTATTAAATATCCTTTTACCAATCGATTCTTCTGGAGATTCAAAACCAAGGGTTTTTACAGCTGTTTCATTGATAATACAGTCATATTGACCTTTACTAATAAATCTATCATCAGGATGAAAATCCCTTCCTGCAACAATTACTAACTTTAAAGTAGTACAAAAATCTTCATCAATTAGACATTCTATTGCAGGAAACGCACGGGTATTGCCTTCTCCAGGAAAAAACATATAGACATCCTGACTGGGCCTACCAGGAATAATACTAGAAAAAGAGCAGAATTTAACATTGGGTATTTGCATGAATTGTGACTTTACGCCAGATTGTATATCATTATTAATCAAATTCTTAGGAAATTGAATTATCAACTTATGGTCCCTGTCAAAACCCAACTCATAATCTTTCATAAATAACATTTGTTTGTAAATTACGAGAACTGTAATTACCAAAATAATAGATATTACAAATTGAAAAATTACGAGCATACGCCTGATAGTCCCTGAACCTGATCCGATATGTACAACCCTTTTAAGAATTCGATCAGGTTTTGAAGAAGATAAAAGGAAAGCGGGATAAGTACCTGAGATTAGTGTGGTAACTAAAATCAAGGAAATAATACACATTCCAACTCTCATATTCAAATAATCAATCTTCAAACTCATTTGCAATAATGTATTCAAATATGGTAAGGTGATCTCTACCAAGAAAATGGCAATGACATGTGCAATAAAAGTAAAAATTAAAGATTCGAATAAAAACTGAAAAAACAATATAGATTTATTTGCTCCTATTGTTTTCCTGATTCCAATATCCTTTGCCCTGCTGACATGTTTTGCAGTGGTGAGGTTCATATAATTAATACATGCAATTAATAATATCAAAATCCCAACAAACGAATACAGATATAGTCGGTTACTATTTCCAGATACTGTTACATCTGCAGAAAGACTCGAATTAAAATGAATATCCGATAATGCCTGAATAAAGAATACTTTGTTATACTCAGGATTAAATTTTGCACCCATTTCCGATTTATAAATATCCCTGATTTCATTATTAAAAACCCTTACATCTGTTTTGGGCTTAAATTTCACGTAGACATACGCAAATGCTGCCCACATTGTTAAATCATATTCATGAGGTTCAAATGATAAAATAAAATCAAAATTAATATGAGTGTTTATAGGCCAATCATTAATCACTCCCTTTATTTCATAGTTGATATCATTATAAATAAAGATTTCACCCAGAGGGTTCTTATTTTTGAAATATCGCTCTGCAATTTTTTTTGTGACAACACAAGTATTTGGTTCACCGATAGCATTACTATTTCCATAAACAAAATCAGCAGCAAATAATTGAAAAAAATTAGGGTCAGCTTTTACTCCATTATAACTACTGATTAATTCATTGTGTAACGACATGGAACCATCATTTAATTTAGTGAAATAACATAAGCCTTCAATTTGAGGATAATTGTTTTTTATAACAGGGATTAATCCTAAAGAACATTTGGCCTTATGGGTTGGCTCACTGGTACCAAACTGATAGTCATCAGTTATGATACGGTATATTTGTTTGTGGTCCTTAATGTTTTTATCATAACTCAATTCAAAGTCTGCATAGAGGTATACTACAAAGGCACAGGCAATCCCAATGGACAACCCCAAAATATTTATGATAAAAAATTCTTTAGTGCGAACAATATTTCTACTTACGATTTTAAGATAATATTTTAGCATAATTAAAGGTATTTATTTTATTAATAGCACTATATATACCAACAGGATTAGTCATGACAATGAGCATGCCATCCTTTTATAAGCCTGATTATCTGAAACATGAATGATTCTTTAACTACATATAAAGAGAATTTTGTTCAATATCCGTCACCCTTATGTTGTATTCTGAACATTTTATCTATTTTTGAAAGAAGAATAAAAATTATATATGAGCAGTAAAACAGGAAATATTTTAATAATAGATGACAATTTAGATATTTTGAGTTCTCTGACTCAACTATTAAAATATGATTTCAATTCGATCAAAACACTGGCGAACCCCAATCTAATTCTTGAAACAATTCAACAACAAACATTTGATGTTATTTTATTGGATATGAATTTTTCGGCCGGAATCAATACCGGAAATGAAGGAATTTTTTGGCTAAGAGAAATTTTAAAAATTGATCCAGGTTCGGTAATCATCCTGATAACTGCTTATGCCGACATCAGCCTGACTGTAACCGCAATTAAGGAAGGTGGGTTTGATTTTATAGTTAAGCCCTGGGATCCGCAAAAACTCATCACCTCATTAAAAGCCGGGGTTAAATACAAAAAAACTTTGAGGGAGGTCAAAAACCTAAAATCGAAACAAAAATCCATTTCAGAAAATTTAAATCAACAGCATGATCCAATTATTGGAAATTCAACAAAAATTTTAGAGTTGCACAGAACGATTGCTAAAATTGCCCCAACCAACGCCAATGTGTTTTTATACGGAGAAAATGGAACAGGCAAGGAGTTAATTGCCCGTGAAATTCACCGAAAATCAAACCGATCGAATGCTGCATTCATCAGCATTGACATGGGAACGATTAGCGAATCACTTTTTGAAAGTGAACTTTTCGGACACACCAAAGGATCATTCACCGATGCAAAAGAAGATAAAATGGGACGAATCGAAATTGCATCGGGAGGAACCCTTTTTTTAGATGAAATAACCAATTTAAGCCTACCCTTGCAGGCAAAATTATTAACCGTTTTACAAAACCGTGAAGTGATAAAGGTTGGAAGCTCCACCCCTATTCCAATTGACATACGGTTGATTTGTGCAACAAATATGAATATTAATGATCTTATTACAGGAAATTTATTCCGAGAAGATTTATACTATAGATTGAATACCATTGAACTTAATATTCCGCCTTTGAGAGAACGAGTTTCAGATCTTCATTCCTTAACCGATTACTTCATTAAAAAATTTGAGAAAAAATACAATAAGGGACCTTTCAAAATCAGTCAGGATGCAATTTCAGCGCTGGAAAACCATCACTGGCCGGGAAACATCAGGGAATTAAAACACAGCATTGAACGTACCATCATCTTATCTGAATCAAATATTATCAGGCAAGAAGACATTTTTCAATCGCAGTTGAGCAATAGAAAAGCAAAAACATTGAACAATATCCAAAGTCTAGCTGAAATTGAAAAAGAAACCATTAACCGTGCCCTTAAAATTTCAGAAGGCAATTTGAGTCAGGCTTCAAAAATTTTGAAAATATCGCGTACTACTTTGTATTCAAAAATGGAAAAACATGGTTTATAAAAATTTTTACTTCCAACTCATCGGACGCATCATCCTCATCAGTCTTAACATATTTTGGGTAAGTATTGCCATTCAGGATTTGAATAGGGTGTATACCTTTATTGTCGCTTTCAGTTTGGTAATAATTCAAATCGTTGCATTTGTTCATTACTTTAACAAAACCAACCGCAACCTGACTAACTATTTCTCATCGCTTTTATCCAAAGATTTTTCCCAATCATTAACCAGACAACCTATTAAATCTTTATCCGATTTGAACGTGATTACAGAAGGAATTAAAGAATTAATCCGCTCTTCGGTTATTGAAAAAGAAAATCATTACAACTATTTAAAACATGTAGTTTCGCATATCGAAACCGGATTAATTTCTGCAACAAGCGAAGGTAAAATTCTGCTGATGAATAATGCTGTTAAGAAACTGTTCAACATTCTTCCCTCCGTCGAGATTTTTCAAATCAACAATTTACCTAAAGAAATTACTTCGATTTTAAAACAAATAAAAAACGACCGGCAGTTAAGTTTAAGCCTAAATCGCAATACTGAAAAAGTGCCCGTTTTAGTTCGTAAAACTACTTTTATATTGAATGAACAGGAAGTATTCATCGTCACTTTTCAGAACATCAAAAACGCGATGGAAGAAAAAGAACTGGAATCGTGGCAAAAGCTGATCAGCATTTTGAGCCATGAGATCATGAACTCCATGACCCCAATTACCACTTTAACGCATGCGATAAAAAAATCAATTGAAGTGGAAGCTGAAAATTTGAAAAATTCTCAAATTCAAAATTCAACCATCGAAGATATTTTAAGCAATACCAATACTATTGAAAAAAGAAGTTTGGGTTTGATCGACTTTGTGAACAATTATCGGAATTTAACCAAAGTAAAATCCTTACAAGTAGAAAACTTCAATATCGGGCATTTATTCAGGAATGTAATCGACCTGTTCAAACCTGAATTCGATAAACTCAACATCAGGCATGAAATCAAAATAGAATCAGAAAATCACATGGTATCGGCTGATTTCAAGCTTTTGGAACAGGTACTGATCAATCTTATTAAAAACGCTTTGGAATCATTTAGCAACACGGAAAATAAACAAATTCAATTCAAAGTATTTTTTGAAAATGAATCTAATTTTATTCAAATTTCCGATAACGGATGTGGCATTTCAAAAGAACAAATAGATCAGGTTTTCATTCCATTTTATACTACTAAAACGAATGGTTCAGGAATAGGTTTAAGCTTATCTCGCCAAATCATGCGTTTGCATGGCGGAGAAATCAGCATTCGATCGGAAGAAAATAAAGGCACCATTGTGACGCTACGATTTTAAAATGAATCCTTATATTTCCTGATTTAGGATGCAAATGCAACAATCAATAATGTTTATATTCCTTTTGATACCGCCAAAGATGAGGGATCGGGAATAGGTCTAAGCCTCTCAAAGCAAATTGTTCTATTACATAAGGGCAGCATCATTCTTGAATCGGAATTGGGAAAAGGAACGGATGTCTACATTCTTTTAAATAACTAAATTTTATTGCTCAAATTTTTTTATAAAACCCAAAATTTCTATCTTTGGAACAAACCAAAAAGAAAAATATGCTACCAAATATCCCCAACCTAAAGTACCAGGACAGTACTAACTTTTTCCTGATTGCAGGTCCCTGCGTTGTTGAAAATGAAGCAGTTTCGTTCATTATTGCTGAACAATTGGTTAAAATTGCCAATAAATATCAGATTCCACTGATTTTTAAAGCATCATACAAAAAAGCAAACCGTTCGAAAATTGAATCTTTTACAGGTATTGGTGATTTTGAAGCACTCAAGATTATTGAACAAATTGGGTTTGAATTTAACATCCCAACTTTAACCGACATCCATTCGGAAGCTGAAGCCGTAGTTGCTGCCGAATATGTTGATATTTTACAAATTCCGGCTTTCTTATGCCGACAAACCGAATTATTGGTTGCAGCTGCTTATACCGGAAAGTTCGTGAATATCAAAAAAGGCCAGTTCCTTTCACCCGAAGCCATGAAATTTGCGGTTGAAAAGATCAAACAATCGGGCAACGATAACATCATGCTTACCGAAAGGGGAACCATGTTCGGTTATCAGGATTTGGTGGTTGATTATCGTGGAATTGCAGAAATGCAGAAAAATAAGGTCCCTGTTATTTTGGATATCACCCATTCATTGCAGCAACCGAATCAATCGAGCGGTGTTTCGGGCGGTAAGCCCGAATTGATTGAAACCATAGCCAAAGCAGGTATTGCCGTTGGAGTTGACGGTATTTTTATTGAAACACATCCCGATCCCGAAAATGCAAAATCAGATGGTTCGAACATGTTGCACCTTGATTATTTAGAAGATCTGATCGAAAAACTGGTGAGGGTAAGGGAAGCTATCTCCTAATATTTTTTAAATAATTTTACTTTTCACATTTAGAAAAATTTGTCTAATATCTAAAGTCTAACGTCTTATATCTCCGACTGACTGAAGACCCCTTGATGGTGGCAACTAAAAAGTAAGATCGGACATCAATATCACTGATTTCGGACCGCCCTTTTTTGAGAAAAATCATCGCCCCTCAATCTATATTTTATACAGCACTTTTTTGTATTTGATCTGCTTGGTTAAAATTGTGTTTTACGGCATTTATTTAGTTAGTTTCTAAATACAAATTTCCTAACTTTAAGGCTTCGATAAATCAGGTTCATTGATTATCAGCTTGTCTGTCAATGACACTGGTTAACAATGAATTAACTTTTTATGAAAAATTAAACTTTTAAAATTATGAATGACATTTATGAATTGTTCTGGATTGTACCATTAGCTGCAGTGATAGCTCTGGTATTTGCTTATCTCTTCTTCAAGAATATGATGAAAAGCTCTGAAGGCACACCAAGAATGAAGGAGATTGCTCAGTATGTAAGAGAAGGTGCAATGGCATACCTCAAGAGCCAGTACAGGGTTGTGGCCATGGTATTTTTAGTATTGGTTGTTCTTCTGGGTGTATTGGCATACCTCGGAGTGCAAAATCCATTTGTTCCAATAGCCTTTCTCACAGGTGGTTTCTTTTCAGGTTTATGTGGTTTTCTGGGAATGAAAACTGCTACATTTGCATCTGCACGAACTGCGCAGGGCGCTTCCGAGTCGCTTAACAAAGGATTAAAGGTGGCTTTCCGCAGCGGTGCCGTAATGGGACTTGTTGTTGTTGGTTTTGCCCTTATGGATATTGCAGCCTGGTTTTATTTGCTTGATAAAGTGATCTTCACCGCTGATAATATGCTGAATGGAGTACATTTTCTTGGGTTAACCTTTGTACATGAAGGAACCTCAGAGCATCAGAAACTTGTTGAAATCACTGCAACTATGCTGACATTTGGTATGGGAGCATCCACACAGGCCTTATTTGCCCGTGTTGGCGGTGGAATTTTCACAAAAGCTGCTGACGTTGGAGCTGATCTTGTAGGAAAGGTTGAAGCAGGAATACCTGAAGATGACCCACGCAATCCGGCTACAATTGCTGACAATGTTGGAGACAATGTAGGCGATGTTGCAGGTATGGGTGCAGACCTTTATGAATCATATGCTGGTGCTATCCTTGCTACTGCTGCACTTGGAGCTGCTGTTCCACTCATTGGAAATTATGAAGGAATGACACAGCAAACCGCTGTGCTCGCACCAATGATGGTTGCTGCTGTCGGTATTATTCTGTCTATTGTGGGTATTTACATGGTGAGAGCAAAAGAATCTGCTACCCAAAAAAACCTTCTTAATGCACTGCTTCTCGGTACAGGTGGTAGCTCAGTTTTTATTCTTATTGCTATTGCTATTATGGCATCGGCCGGATGGATCACCTGGGGGATTTTCGGAGCAGTTGTTGCCGGTCTTGTTGCCGGAGTGGTAATTGGACAGGGAACTGAATATTTTACTTCAGACGAATATAAACCTACTAAGGGTATTGCAAAGCAAACCTTGGGAGGTGCTGCAACTACAATTATCGATGGTTTAGCTGTTGGAATGGTTTCAACATGGTTACCGGTTGTTACCATCGTTCTTGGAATTATAGCAGCATACGGCTCTGCCGGCGGATTTACAAATTTTGCTCATGGTGTATACGGAATTGGTTTTGCTGCAGTAGGCATGTTATCAACACTGGGAATAACCCTGGCAACGGATGCATTTGGTCCTATTGCCGACAACGCAGGCGGTAATGCAGAGATGGCAGAATTGCCAAAAGAGGTACGTGAGCGTACTGATGCTTTGGACATGCTGGGAAATACTACGGCTGCTACAGGTAAGGGTTTTGCAATTGGATCTGCTGCATTAACTGCAATGGCGCTTCTTGCCGCATATATGGAAGAGGTTCGCTTGTGGCTCGGAAAAATGGCCGCTCAAGCCGTTGATGGCGTTTTTACTGTTGGCGACACAGTTTTCTTCAGAGGAGAAGTGATTCCGGTTATTGAAGCGAGTCAGGTTGCAGTAAATCTTCAAACGGCAGAAATAAATGATTTTGTAACAGCATACAATCTTTCACTTTTTAACCCGATGTTGTTGGGTGGGATTTTTATTGGATCAATGATGGCATTTCTTTTTAGCGCTCTTACAATGAAAGCTGTTGGAAGGGCTGCCAGCTCGATGGTTGATGAAGTAAGAAGGCAATTCAGGGAGATGCCCGGAATCATGAAAGGAGAACAGGTTCCTGATTATGCAAAATGTGTGGCTATTTCTACAAAAGGTGCACAACGCGAAATGATTCTTCCATCCCTGATTGCAATTACAGTGCCTATTCTTATAGGTGTTCTGCTTGGTGTTGCAGGCGTAGTTGGATTACTGGTTGGTGGTCTGACATCCGGTTTTACACTGGCGGTATTTATGAATAATGCCGGTGGTGCATGGGACAATGCAAAGAAATATATTGAGAAGGGAAATTACGGCGGAAAAGGAAGTGATTCCCATAAAGCTGCTGTTGTTGGTGATACAATTGGAGATCCATTCAAAGATACCTCCGGACCATCACTAAATATCCTTATTAAACTGATGACAATGGTCTCTGTTGTAATGGCAGGATTGACCGTGGCATTCAGTATTTTCTAGAAAAGAAAAACTTAATCAAAGAAGCCGGTTTTGAAAAGAACCGGCTTTTTTTATGTGTGCCCGACCGGGCACTAACTATTGGTTGCCGCTGCTTATACCTGAAATTTATGCAGATATCAGAATAGATCAGTTCTTATCTCCTAAAGCCGTATAATTTGCCGTTGACAATACCAAAAAATTGGGCAACCATAACATTTTGCTAGCCAAATAAGGCACCATGTTAGGGCTCGAAAGCAGCAGAGCCACTGAAACTTACACTCACTTTAGCACTAAAGAATTTGACCAAGTAAAAAGTGTGTTGGACAAGTTAAATATTTAACAAAGGCAAGTCCTGAATGAAAAGTATTATTTATTTTTGAGAAACTCAATCAGTAAAAATCTAAATAAAATGGAGTTAGATTTCTACCCGCAAATCCTACGATTTTCGCAATCAATTAATCTTCAGTCAATTAATTTTTAAGCTATATTTGATATACCCGTAATTGGCGGGTACACAACGTTGGCTATAAGGCGAGAATAGCAAAACTTACAGGAATTTAAACAAATTGATAATTATGAAAAGTATGCAAAAAAAGAAAGTATTAGTATTTCTAGCAAAAGCATTTGAAACTATGGAGTTTTGTGTTTTCATAGATGTAATTGGTTGGTCTAGAGTTGATTATGGACATAATTTATTCGTTGATACATGTGGTTTTACTGATAAAGTTATAAGCACTTTTAATGTACCTGTTATTGTAGATAAAACCATAGGAGAAATAAATGTTGACGAATATGACGCTTTAGCAATACCTGGTGGATTTGGGGAATTTGGTTTTTATGAAGAAGCATATGATGAAAGGTTTTTAAAATTAATTAGGGAATTTAATGCAAAAGGTAAAATCATTGCGACAGTTTGTAGTGGGGCATTCCCCGTAGGGAAAAGTGGAGTTCTTAAGAATCGGAAAGCAACTACATACCACTTAAAGAACGGATATTGGCAAAATAAACTGAAAGAATTTGGCGTGGATGTTGTGAATGAGCCAATGGTAGTTGATGGTAATATTATTACCTCTTATTGTCCTGAGACAGCTCCAAATGTTGCATTTGAATTATTAAAAATGCTGACTTCAGAAGAAGAAATGGCAGTAATAAAAAAAGCTATGGGATTTTAAGAAAAATGCTGTCAAAATTATTGAAAGATTAAGTTATAGAAACGCCCAACAGCCAACAATGAACTGTGGTAAAATCCAAACAAATTTTAAAATATATTTCACTGAATCACTGGCTTCCTGCTTTTAAACCCTTCATCATAAACCAAACCTGATTTTGCAATTGCAAAAGATTGCTTGAGTAATTTATTAGAAACTGCTACTAATGCAAGCTTTTTACTCTTTCCTTTTGCTATAATTCTCTCAAATTGGTCTTTACATGCTTTATTAGACTTACATGCATTGAAGCTGCATAAAAATAGTAAATTGCGCAACTTTCCATTTCCTTGTTTACTAATCCCGCCACGACCTCTTATACTCGAACCTGAGCTCTTTTCTACGGGTGATAAGCCAATGAAACATGTAAATTGTTTGGCACTTTCAAACTTTGTGAAGCCCTCACTGAGAATGATCATAAACATTGCTGTGCTTTTTCCAATACCAGGTATGCTAAGAAGTCTACTGAACAATTCTTGTTCATGGGTCATAATTAATTGTCTCATCTCGTCTTCAAGTTTTTGGATTTGAACACTCAATTCCTTTATTGCTTTTTTTAATGGATTGATGATTATCAGACGATGTTTATATTGCTTATAACTGAGTGCATGTAGTCGGTTCTTTAACATAGTCCTATTCTTAAGCAATAAATCAATATTCTCTTTTAGTATCCTACATTCACGGATATAGATGTGAGGCGGTCGGTAAGCCTGTTGATCATTCATCTTGGCATAGCGACATATCATCTCAGCATCAGCTTTATCAGTCTTAATTCTACGTAGATTCATCTGTATAAATCTTTTAATGACAAGAGGATTTACCACGGATACGAATATCCCTTGTTCATACAAATAATCAGCCAACTGAACATGATAAACTCCTGTAGCTTCCATCACACAGCAAGCATCCTTTAATAAAACTTTCTTAAAACTACCAAAGCCCTTTAACGTATTTTCATACTGATGATAAGTACCCTGATCATCAATCACATCAAAAACATCTTTTGATATGTCAATTCCATAATAATGTTTAAATTTATTCATGATATTTTTATTAGAAAGAACGAAACTATGTGATCCAACAACCTGAAACAGGCTTGATGCCTAATGAACTGTCCGGATTTAAATAGTAAAAGAGAGGGGACTGCCATTGTTGACGGGTTTAATCCTCGTGTATAAAATAGTCTTATTCCTCTCTTTCGTTCTTTTGATTTAATCTAATATAAAGAATTGCAAACTTAGGATGTATAAAAATAATAGCCGTGACAGCAGTAAACCTGTCTGCCGACAGGCAGGTTCTAGGGGTGTATCCCCTGCCTTTGCCGGCAGGCAGGCGCTACAACTTTCGTGTAACTTGATAGGTGATTCGCCCGCAATCCGCCACTACTTATACACGCGAACATTAGCAGGAAGGTTGAAAACCATTACAGAAAGTATTAACTTTAGATTTTAAACTTAAAAATAAATAATATGGACAGTTCAAAAAAAGGTAAATGCCCGGTTATGCATGGAGCAAATACAAACACCAATAGTTCCGTAATGAGTTGGTGGCCGAATGCGCTAAATTTAGACATTTTGCATCAGCACGATACTAAAACAAATCCACTTGGTGTGGAGATAAATTATCGAGAAGAATTCAAGAAGCTCGATTTTGAAGGACTAAAAAATGACTTAAAGAAACTTATGACTGACAGCCAAGAATGGTGGCCCGCTGACTGGGGACACTATGGTGGTTTAATGATTCGTATGGCTTGGCATAGTGCCGGAACTTACCGCACAGCAGACGGTCGTGGTGGCAGCAATACCGGTAATCAACGCTTTGCACCATTGAACAGTTGGCCTGACAATGTTAATCTAGACAAGGCACGTCGTCTGTTATGGCCTATAAAACAAAAATACGGCAACAAAATTTCGTGGGCAGATTTGATGATTCTTGCTGGTAATATGGCTTATGAATCAATGGGATTTAAAACATTTGGATTTGGCGGTGGTCGTGAAGATATTTGGCATCCTGAAAAAGATATTTATTGGGGTGCTGAGAAAGAATGGTTAGGAAAAGATAGATATTCCAACAAATCTGATGAAGAAACGCTTGAAAATCCATTGGCTGCTGTTCAAATGGGATTAATCTATGTTAATCCCGAAGGTGTTGACGGTAAACCAGACCCATTAAAAACAGCTCAGGCTATGCGGGTAACATTCAAGCGTATGGCAATGAACGATGAAGAAACAGTTGCACTAACAGCCGGTGGTCATACCGTTGGTAAAACACACGGTAATGGCGATGCATCAGTTCTAGGCCCTAATCCTGAAGGTGCGCCAATCGAAGAACAAGGTTTTGGTTGGAAAAATCCAAAAGGGAAAGGCAATGCCGAAAATACTGTAAGTAGTGGTCTGGAAGGAGCCTGGACAACACACCCAAACAAGTGGAACAACACGTATTTTTACTTGCTTTTCACCTACGACTGGGAAATCAGAAAAAGTCCTGCCGGAGCGCAACAATGGGAGCCAATCAATATTAAGGAGGAAGACAAACCATTTGATGCACATGTTCCCGGAGTTCGCCGAAATCCAATGATGACCGATGCTGATATGGCGTTGAAAATTGACCCTGTATACAGAAAAATATCTGAGCGTTTTTATAAAGACCCAAAATATTTTGCTGATGTTTTTGCAAGAGCATGGTTTAAACTCACCCATCGTGATTTAGGTCCTAAAAGTCGTTATCTCGGTGCAGATGTTCCAAAAGAAGATTTGATTTGGCAAGATCCTATTCCCAATGTAGGCTACACTCTTTCAGGATCGGAAATTGAAAATTTAAAAGTTAAACTTCTGAACTGCGGCTTAAACCGAAACGAACTTATTAATACTGCATGGGACAGTGCAAGAACATTCAGGTGTTCAGACTATAGAGGTGGGGCAAATGGTGCAAGAATAAGGCTTGCCCCTCAGAAAGATTGGGAAGGTAATGAACCTCTAAGACTTGAAAGAGTTTTGAATAAACTTATCGAAATTCAGGCAGGCTTGAGCAAAAAAGTAAGCATTGCCGATTTGATAGTTTTAGGTGGTAGTGCCGCAATTGAAAAATCTGCTGAAAAAGCAGGTTTCAAAATTAAAGTTCCTTTCGTTGCGGGACGAGGTGATGCAACAGCCGAAATGACAGATGGAGAGTCTTTTGAAGTCCTGGAACCTCTGCATGACGGTTATAGAAACTGGCAGAAGAAAAAATATGCCGTAAAACCCGAAGAGATGCTACTCGATAGAACACAGTTAATGGGGCTTACTGCACCCGAAATGACTGTTCTGATTGGAGGAATGCGCGTTTTGGGGGCAAATTATGGAGGAACCAAACATGGTGTTTTTACCGACAGAGAAGGAGTTTTAAGCAACGACTTTTTTGTAAATCTTACAGACATGAATTACGCATGGCAACCTGTATCCGATAATCTTTATAATATTGTAGAAAGAAAAACCGGAAAAACTAAATGGACAGCAACAAGGGTTGATTTAGTTTTTGGTTCTAATTCAATATTGCGTGCTTATGCAGAAATTTATGCACAAGAAGACAATAAAGAAAAATTTGTGAAAGACTTTGTTAAAGCTTGGGTGAAAGTGATGAATTCAGACCGTTTTGATGTGATGAAATAAACCCGACTACTAATAAGGTTTTCAGTGATATGCGAAGGTCAGAAGTCCGCTTTAACTTTTCGAGTAACCCTGCCTGACAGCAGTGCAGGCAGGTTGATAGAAAATTGCCCGCAAACGGCAACTTTTCATATTGCCAAACGTTAATTGACTTGTGATGAAAGAAAAAATCTCAATATTTTGGTTCAGAAGAGACTTGCGCCTAAAGGATAATCGCGGATTAAGTGAAGCTCTTAAAGATCACTACCCTGTATTACCCATTTTTATTTTCGATAAAAACATTATAGAGGAACTAGAAGAGAACGATCCAAGAATCACCTTCATTTATAACCAACTCCTGTATCTGTCATCCGAATTAAAGAAAAATTCGTGCTCCCTATATTGCAAAAAAGATGATCCGGAGAAAATCTGGAGAAACCTAATCGATGAATTCAGTATCAAAACCGTTTATACCAACGAAGATTACGAGCCATATGCTATTAACCGGGATTTAGAGATTGAGAAACTACTTCTCGCCAATGGAATCGAATTTAAGGCATTTAAAGATCAAGTGATCTTTGCCAAAAATGACATTCTAAAAAATGACGATTCTCCATATACCGTTTTCACCCCATATAAAAACAAATGGATTGGCAAGTTAAAAATCAATGAGACCATTTTAACTCCCCTCTCTTCAAACGAATCTAACTATGCCAATATCCAGTTGGATTTTCCAAGTCTCAAAGAACTGGGGTTTAAACGATCGACCATAAAAGTGCACGATTACCAACTTGACCACCTTGAAAATTATAGTGAAGCAAGAAATTTTCCGGCACTCGGACAAACAAGCTTTCTGTCTCCGCATCTTAGGTTCGGAACAATTAGCATACGCAGCATAGTGAAACAAGTGTTATCCAATCAAGTCTTTTTGTCTGAACTCATTTGGCGTGAATTTTTCATGCAAATCCTCTATCACTACCCGGAGGTCGTTCATTTTAATTTCAAACGTAAATACGATCATATTCTATGGCGAAACAACTTGAAAGAATTTGAAAAATGGACCAATGGGAAAACCGGATATCCCATGGTTGATGCAGGCATGCGGGAGCTGAATGCTACAGGCTATATGCACAACAGGGTACGAATGGTGGTTGCCGGATTCCTGTGCAAGCACTTATTAATTGACTGGAAATGGGGAGAAGCTTACTTTGCTCAAAAACTACTGGATTACGAGCTTTCTTCAAACAATGGAAATTGGCAATGGGCTGCAGGAACAGGCTGCGATGCTGCTCCATATTTTAGAGTATTTAACCCTACCGAACAGATTAAGAGATTCGATCCAAAAATGGTTTACATCAAAAAGTGGATACCTGAATTAAGCTCATTAGACTATCCGGCTCCAATGTTAGATCACAAACAAGCGAGAGAAAGAGCCATTGAAACTTATAAGAAAGGATTACAACTAAATGCATTCGAGTAAGGTGTCTGACGGACTGAAAGTCAGCCAGCACACCTCTCACCTGGTTGCAGGCATTCAGATACCACTGTATCCCGAACTTCGTTCATCGGGACAGGCTGTATGGGTATCCGTTGGCACGGACTTGCAGTCCTTGCCTAATAATCTTTAATGTACAGAACTCTAAGATGGTATTTAAAAAGATGGCTTAATTTGTTGTTTTACCTGCAGACTTATTTTAGTGCCAAACATTCCAGTTGGGCAGAGATACAGAAACCAAAGTTTTTCGTATTTTAGTTTTTTAATTAACGGGGGATAAAGAAACGGTTCTTTGCTCCCAAACGCAATTTAGCGTGGAACCGTTGTGCGTCATGCAGGAAAACCGACCTGCAACCTTGACACAATAAAATAAATAGAGAGTAAAGCATCGTTGTGAGGGAGCAGAATTATGATGAAAATAAAAAAAATTATCAAAAACAAGAAGCAGTTTCTTGACTTATTGTTGTTGGCAGATGAGCAGGAGAATATGATTGACAAGTATTTGCCGCTTGGAGACTTATTTGCTTTATTTGACGATGATTTGAAAAGTGTTTGTGTTGTAGTGCCGATAAATTGCAAAACCTGTGAATTGAAAAACATTGCGACATATGCAAAATATCGTGGCAAAGGATATGGTAGAGCATTGATAAATTATATTTTTGATTTCTATCAAAATGACTACAAAACTATACTTGTCGGGACAGGCGAGACACCGTCAATTTTGTCGTTTTATGAAAGTTGTGGATTTGAAAAGTCACATAGAGTAAGAAAATTTTTTACCGACAATTACGACCACCCTATGTTCGACGGCGATATACAACTTATTGATATGATTTATCTTAAAAAAGAATTATAGGAATACAAGATTGTATTACAAAAACAGATAACAATATGAAACAATGGTACGAAACATTATTTGAAAACTATGGTCAGAAATACGACAACGAATGTTTCACACAGGGAACAATTGGCGAATGCGATTTTATTGAGAAAGAGATTAATTACAACAAGGAGCTAAAGATTATTGATATTGGATGCGGCACAGGTCGTCATTCCATAGAGTTATCAAAAAGAGGTTATTCAGTTACAGGGATCGATTTATCTGAATCATTACTCGAAAAAGCGAGAGAAAAGGCAAAACAGAACGGTTTACAATTAGATTTTTTAAGGCACGATGCACGTAATTTGCCTTTTGAAAACGAATTTGACATGGCTATAATGTTGTGTGAAGGCGGTTTTCCATTAATGGAAACCGATGAAATGAATTACGAAATTCTTAAGAATGTTTCTAAATCATTGAAGAACAAGTCAAAATTTATTTTCACAACGTTAAACGGATTGTTTCCCTTGTTTCACTCTATCAATGATTTCCACGCCAATGGCAAGACAGAAGGCAATGCTGCATACGACAGTAAGAATTTTGATTTGATGACCTTCAGGGACTTCAACATTACTAAAGTCGCTGATGACAGCGGACTAGAAAAAGAACTCGAATGCAACGAACGATATTATGTGCCATCTGAAATAACCTGGTTGCTTAAATCGCTTGGGTTTACGAAAATTGAAATTTTTGGAGCCAAACTCGGTGCTTTCTCAAGGGAGGATAAATTAAGAACCGAAGACTTTGAAATGCTGGTAATTGCAACATAATAATAAAATACAAGATACAAATTATGAAACGATTTTTCGAAAACGCACTTAATAAATTTATAACCATTGTTGAAAAAGGCGGCAATGCGCTTCCTCATCCTGCAGCCTTATTTGGAATCATTGCATTAATTACACTGGTGATTTCTGCAATTGGATATTACTTGGGATGGCAGGGAGTAAATCCTGCTACAGACGAAACAATTAAAGTGATAAACCTGTTATCGGTTGAAGGTTTGCACCGGATATTACTAGAAATGGTTGACAATTATACAGGATTCGCACCTCTCGGAATTGTTATGGTAGCCATGCTCGGAATTGGTATTGCCGAAAGCAGCGGGCTAATAAAAACTGCCATCAATGCATTATTAATAAAAGCCCCAGAGAAGTGGGTAACTTTTATTATTGTATTTGCAGGTATTATGTCCAACATTGCCTCCGACCTTGGTTATTTGCTAATAATCCCTCTTGCCGGAGTAATTTTTCATTCACTGGGCCGTCATCCTATAGCCGGTATGTCGGCGGCTTTTGCAGGTGTTAGTGGAGGATTCAGCGCAAATCTTTTAATCGGTACGATTGATCCGCTTTTGGCAGGTCTTTCGACTGAGGCTGCACGAATTATTGATCCGAATTATTATGTAATGCCAACAGCCAACTATTATTTTATGGCAGTTTCTACCTTTGTTATTTCATTTGCTGGAACATGGGTTACTAATGCTTGGGTTGAACCACGACTTGGGAAATACAGCGGGAATGTTGAAATGGAGCCTGTTAAACCATTGATGCCGGGTGAAAAAAAAGGCCTGAAATGGGTATTGTATATTTTTATTGGCTGGTTGGCAATATTTGCTGCAGGACTTATTCCGGAGCATGGCTTTCTAAGAGGAGAGGATAATTCGGTGCTACATTCTCCATTGCTAAAAGGTTTTATTGCAGTTCTTTTTTTACTTGCAGCCAGCTGCGGTATCGTTTTCGGTTACATTACCAAAACTTTTAAGAAACACAACGATGTAATAACCGGAATGAACAGCAGCTTTAAAAGTCTTGTTTCCTTTCTGGTACTGGTTTTTTTCGCAGCACAATTTGTTGCCTGGTTCAAATGGAGCAATCTGGGTCTAGTTCTGGCTATCAAAGGAGCTGAAATATTACAGGCCATGGATATTGGCCTGATTCCGCTGGTATTACTGTTCGTGCTTTTCAGTGGATTTATTAATCTTTTTATGGGAAGTGCTTCAGCAAAATGGGCAATTATGGGCCCGGTTTTCATTCCGATGTTCATGTTGCTCGGATACTCTCCCGAACTATCGCAGGTAGTTTTCCGCATTGGCGACAGCGTAACTAATGTAATATCCCCTATGATGAGTTTCTTTGCTCTTATTATTGTGTATTACGAGAAGTATGATGCAAAAGCCGGCATAGGTACTTTAATCGGAACAATGCTTCCTTATTCCATTGTATTTTTTATTGCATGGACATTGTTATTGATTGTTTGGATTTTAGCAGGTTTACCTTTAGGTCCTGAAGCTGGTCTATATTATGTTAAATAAGCTACACCGATGAAACCTCTGAAAGAAAGCGAAGTTATTGTAATGGATGGTTCTGATATGAAGCTATACCCTTTTTTGCCATTTATACTGCAGGACATTTGGAAAATTGGGGCAGACCCTGATGCAATAATCATTTCGATAAGTAAGCATTTTGACAATGTGTCCGGCCTCAAAGTTTTTGATTTAGGATGCGGTAAAGGAGCAGTATCCATATTGCGGCCTAAAGTGTGTGTAATAAAGAAAATTCATAAAGTTGACTATCCCCGTGGCAGAGCCAAGGGGTACTTGCCTGCGGCAAGCAGGTTTCGCCAACTTTATTTCAGCAAAATGCTGAAAACCGAATTTTCATTATTTCACCCCTCTGTCAGTCTTTCGACTGACATCCCTGCCTGACGGCGAGGCAGGTCCCCTGAATATCAGGGGAGAGTAATAGGAAACCTCGCGGCAAGCCACGAGGAATTGTTTGATTAAAAAACTTAAATACCGAAACAACTAATGCACTTACCATTACTTCAAGACATACTCATCCTTTTAGGATTTTCGGTCGTTATAGTATTTGTACTTCAACGACTGAAACTTCCTTCTATAATAGGTTTTCTGCTGACAGGAGTCATAATTGGCCCCTATGGATTAAGCCTCGTAGAAGCGGTTGAACAAGTAGAAATTTTATCAGAAATTGGGATAATACTGTTGCTATTTGTTATAGGAATGGAATTATCTATCAAACAACTGGTTTCAATCAAAAAAACGGTCTTCGTTGGTGGATTTTTGCAGGTCGGTATTACCGTTCTCGCAGCAGGACTTATTTATTACGTTTTAGGTCATTCATGGAACGAATCGGTTTTTATTGGTTTCCTTTTTTCTTTGTCAAGTACAGCAATCGTACTAAAAACCTTACAAGACAGACAGGAGATTTCAACACCACACGCAAGAAATGCGTTGGCGATTTTAGTCTTTCAAGATATCATTGTGGTACCAATGATGCTTATTACCCCGCTAATCGCAGGTGAATCAACAAATCTAACTTTAAGTATTCTTTCCCTACTTGTAAAATCGGCAGTTGTTCTCGTAATCACTTTTATTAGTGCACGGTATATTGTACCAAAGTTGATGCATACGGTTGCAAAAACTAACAGTAAAGAACTTTTCCTGTTGGTTACCTTCACTCTCTGTTTTGCGGTTGCCTTTCTTACATCAGAAGCTGGCTTATCTTTGGCACTAGGTGCCTTTATTGCAGGGCTAATCGTTTCTGAGTCAGAGTACAGCCATCAAGCAACAAGTATTATCCTGCCTTTTCGAGAACTATTTACCAGCTTCTTTTTCGTTTCTGTGGGTATGTTACTCGATTTTAGCTTTTTTCTGAATAATATTCCCGTTATCTTGCTATTGGTTATAGTTGTATTCTTGCTTAAATCATTGATTGCAGCAATAGCTGTTGCAATTCTCAAATATCCAACAAGAACTGTTCTTTTGACAGGTTTATCACTTTTTCAAGTTGGGGAGTTTGCATTTATTCTTTCAAAAGTAGGCATAGAATACAACCTATTAAATACTCAATCCAATCAATATTTCTTAGCCGTTTCAATTGTGTCGATGATATTGACACCGTTTGTGATTATTGCTTCCGAGAAAATTACCAGCAGATTTATAGGAGTTTCAAAAAAGCTAGGACTTAAGGGTATCTTTTTCTCAGAACAGGGTAGAGTAGAAATTCCTGACAAAGAATTAGAAAATCATTTAGTTATAATTGGATATGGGGTGAATGGTAGCAATTTGGCAAAAGCAGCCGCTTCGAGTGACATTCCCTTTATCGTTATTGAAATGAATGCTGAAACGGTTAAACATGAAAAAGAAAAGGGTCTGCCTATTATTTTTGGTGACGCAACTCAAGACCATATTCTCGAAACTGTACATCTTTCAAATGCCCGAGCTGCTGTAATAGCCATATCAGACAACCTTGCTACAAAAGCCATCATAAAAAATATTCGGACTTATTCTGATTCGCTGTATTTAGTTGTAAGGACAAGGTATGTTAATGAAACATATGAATTAATTGCTTTAGGTGCAGATGAAGTAATTCCAGAAGAGTTTGAAACTTCGGTACAAATATTCACTTATGTTCTTCAAAATTTTCTTGTAACAGAAGGCGAAATTGACCAACTCATCGAAAAGGTCAGGGCCGACAATTACCAATTATTCAAAGGTGAATTAAAACGTCCTAAAACCTACCGACCGAAAAACTTCGCAGACTTCAATATCACATGTTTAAGAATGACCGCTGACAGTAATAAATTTTTAGGAAAACCACTAAAAGAATTGAACCTAAGAGCCGAATATGGAATAAACATCTTGGGTATCAAAAGAAGAAATAAAATGATGGAAAGCATACAGCCGGAAGAAATATTAAAACAAGATGATGTGATTTATATTCAAGGAAATCAAAGAAATATAGAACAGTTCCATAAATTGATAAAATAAAACAACGAAGGCATTCTACTTTAAATTATAATACCCCTTTAGATAAACTAAAAAAAATAGTTAATTTATTACCCGAATTATGAAGTATGACACGGCTGCTGGTGCAGGGGTTTAGATAAATATCACGAAGATAAAGAAGTAAATGACCTCCTCGGCAAATACTTCTACTTTGTGAAAATGGATATTGAAAAAAATGCAGATGGAAAGACTATTTATGAGATTTATGGCACCGGAGGTACACCCTCGTGAACCATATTTAATACAGCGGGAGAAGTTTTGATTAACAGCGATAGTGGAACCGGAAATATAGGTTTTCCGGCAACTGAAATTGAACTTGCACACTATGTTATTGCAATGAAGAAATCCATTCCAAATTTAGGTGATCAGGAAAGTGTATTTTTGGTTTCAAAGTTGAAAGAATACAGAAAGAGAAAATTGGAAGGGCAATTGGAGAAGTAGCTGGAGTTATCGAAGGAAGTTACAAACATATTTACAATAATAGAATTCACTACCTATCCCTCGACTTTCTCATAAAATTCAAGATCAAGACATGGGATAAGTTTGCCATTTATTTCCAAACAGGGATGAGAAATGACATCCTTTTAGGTCATTCCCTTGAATATGATCTGGAAGAATTTTCAGGTAATGATTTCCAACGTCCGATGGAATAAGAGGGCAACCTGAAGCATACCAATTATCCGGAGAATTCAGGATATGTAATGTTTAATAAACACACAATTGGGTTTACCAACAGTATTGGGGTTGAATTTGTAAAAGGCTTAAGTCTGGGTTTTGAAGTGAATCCTGATTTAGGCTATTTGGTTAGAAACGATAAGTTGAAAGTGCGAAATTTGTTATTTTCGATCAACATAGCATACAGGATTAAAAACGATAAAATATCTCGTTGAAAATCAATCATTATCATAAATCTTTCCAATTTTTTAAGACCATATTCTCAAAAGGAATCCTTTTTCTAAAAACTCATCATGGAGGTTATTTTCCGAAATGAGAAATTAATATTATTGACAATTTAGTTGCTTTATGTCCATTTTGACACAAAAAAATTCATAACTTAAATATAGAATCCGATAAAAAGCACAAGATAAACTTAGCAAGAATATAAATAAGATCTCTTTCGATTCTTTTCATCTCCTTGGACTCTCTTTAAGACTGGATTTAATTCCGGACAATATGGATTTGAAGCAATAATTAATAAGAAAATGTTCAGGCTCTCTTTCGTAATAAATTAGTCCCTCTCTTACTACTTTTCCTGGAACCGGATTCGAATCGATGATTTTCATGTTGGCGATAAATGACATGATTTTCTCTTTAATGGCAGTAGATTCATCGGTCCTTTTATTAATAAGTTCAATTTTCAACCCATGATAAAGCATGGTCATTTTGCCGGTTGCATTTGAGTTGTTTGCCATAAAGCTGAAATTCATTTTATCTAATTTACCTACCTTTACATGAATAAAAGCATTATGTTCAAGCACCGAATTCAATTCATTCGTTTCCATTTCCGAAAAGGTCCCATTCACTGAGAAGGTGTTCTGCTCATCGAATATTTTCGCTTTTAATACAATATCCATCTTGCTTTTTCCCATGAATAATGCTTCGGCCCTCAGTTCCAAAAATGCGCTTTCTGTTTTGTAAACAGCATCGTTTGTAATATTGTAGATTTTCGCATGGATCTCATTAAAGCTTGAACTTCCGGGTTTATTTGCCTTTTCAGGATGTTGAGTATAAGATACATTTCCGGTTAAAAGGCCAATTGAATCAATTTGTATTAGACCGGGATAGTTGTATATCATGTCCTGAAATGCAGGTTTGTTCATTCGCTTAAATTCTTTTCGTTTATCACGAAAAATATTCATATCCAATTTCCCGATTTCGATATAGGAACTTACCAGATTTTTATCATTTAAATAAGCAATGGCTGAAAAATTGTGAACAAAAATATGGTTGAAGCTAGCTTCAATACGCTCTTTTTGAAACGCATACCGTGATGTGAAATCATAATCGGTATAATTCGGTTGAAGCGTGAATTTATTTACCGATAAAGTGTTAGAAGAGGATGAATAAATAATGCCATTAACAGTGTATGTATGCATGCTATCTGCTGAAACCTTCTTTAGTTCTTCCGCTTTGAAATCAAACTGTTTAATTATGCCGGGATTTATCGTATCCTTTTTCTTAACTTCGACATTCCACAACTTTAAAACGCCTTCTTTTACAGAATAAGCCTCGAATGTTGAAGCATTTTTCAAAAAACAATCAATTTTATTAAATGTAATGCTTCCAATCCTCAAATTGAATGACGAAACCAATTGTAGTTCAGCTTCTTCAGGAAATCGAACTACACCTATAATCCGACTATCGGAAATAGTTATTTCCCTGATGTTGAGATTGTTGCTAAAGATGGCTTTTATAAGGTCTATTCCGCTAAATTTCATGAACGCTATCTCTACTTTTAATTCCCTGAGATTTTCATGCATCCTTTTTGAATAGATTGTAATATTCTTAAGTTCTATCCCCGGTCTGATCAATACAAGATGAACCTTGTCAACTACAACGATATAATTTTTATTCTTCTCATTGAATGCTGTTTGTATTTTTTTTCTAACCCAAGGTTCAACAAAAACAGTTGTCAATAAAATAACTAATAGCAAAAATATAACTGTCCCAAGTAGAATTTTAAAAAATGAATTCATGTTCATGATAGGACACTTAAATTTCCAATTATTTAAAGTCGGAAAATGTTTGGAAATTTTCATGCGCTAAAGCTACTAACTATGGTTTTCAATTCCTTTACAAAACACTGTAAATAAGTTACATCATTCACACATTATCCATGATCCTTTAATTTGTAAAGTTATATTGTGATTTTCTTAAATTAGTTCGAAATAATCCCGGAATTTATCTGTTATATATTCTATTAAAAGCGAAATACATTGATACCATGCTCTTAACCAAACTGCCAAATATTGGAAACCGCTTGCCGATAAGCTTAATAATGAGTTGGAATGTATAATTCAAGGAGCTATTTAGTACGATTTTTAAGATTACTGAAATCAGGCATTTAAACTGTTTTATCATCCGCTATATTAAAAAAGATAAATTAACATTTATTTTAAATAAGTTGTTAAATTTGAAATATATGCTGAGTAAATCAGTATTGAATTGAAACCAAAATACAGTGAAAATATACGTATTCAGATCATTCAGTTTTATAATAGTCCTTTTAATAATGGTAGCTTTCTCAACTTTAAGTTGTACCAAATCGGAAAGCACTAAAAACACTGCGCCAACATGCACCATAATCAGTCCAGCCAATGGAACTGAAATCTTACAAGGTCAAAAGATGATGATATTGGTTGATGCAAATGATATTGATGATGGCATCAATCAGGTAAAGTTCGAAATTAATGGAATCGGGGTACATTCGGATGGTGAATATCCCTATGAATATAATTGGAACACAGAAGATAAAAGCATAGGTAGCCATACTATTATAGCAACGGCAAAAGATAACGCAGGAAGTAAAACTTCAAGTGAAATCACAATCTTTATAGGCGAAGATAATTCTGAACTAATTACCGGAAAAGTAACTGATTTTGACGGAAATTCTTATAAAACAATTAAAATAGGATTCCAATGGTGGATGGCTGAGAATCTTAAAACCACTCATTTTGCTGATGGTACAGCAATTAATTTGACTGAAAGTAATTTTAGCTGGGACAGCTTAGGCGACACCGATAAATCCTATTGCTTTTATGCCAATTCATCGATCAATGAAACTCTTTATGGAGCTTTATATACATGGGCCGCCGCCATGAATGGTGCGGAAAGCAATGACTTTGATCGTAGTCCTATTCAGGGTGCTTGTCCTGACGGATGGCATTTGCCAACCAATGACGAGTGGAAGGAACTTGAAATGTATTTAGGTATGACCTCCGCAGAAACAAGGGCATTTCTTTGGCGAGGAACTAATGAAGGTGATAAACTGAAAGCACAAACAGGATGGTATCAAAATGGGAATGGCAATAATGAAACCGGATTTACAGCCTTACCGGCAGGCATCAGGATGAATACCGGTGAGTTTAGAGATTTAACAATATTAACACATTTCTGGAGCTCTACTGAAATTTTCGTGAATGAGAATCACTATGTCTGGAACCGAAGTCTAAGCTATGACCAATCTAAAATTGGGCAGTTTTTTGGCTACCATTTCTACGGTTTACCTAAAGACTATGGATTATCTATAAGGTGTGTAAAAAACTAGCCTTTTTAAATCAATAGGATTTACGAATGCTGTTTCTTTTAAATTTAAATTCGACCATTTTCAAAATAAATGGATTTTGGGTTTATTAAAATCTGTAATTAATGGTAAATTCGCTATGTGAAATAATCTTGAAATTGATCTGTTTGAAAATTCTTTTAAAAAGCAAAATATATGGATGCCCTGCCCTTAACCAAACTGCCTAATATAGGAAAAACACTTGCCGAAAAGCTGATTAGCGTGGGAATCACCAATGAGTTTGAATTAAAAAGTACCGGCAGTGAAAATGCAATAATCAAAATTCACACCTTTGATAAAAACGACACCTGCATTAATATGCTTTATGCAATTGAAGGGGCAATCCAGGGGATCAGATGGCACAATCTTGAGAATTACAGAAAACAGGAATTGAAACTGTTTTATCATCAACTGACCAAATAAACAGAAGACCTATTTTAAGTTTGATTAGGTATCCAAACAAATCGATCACGCGAGGATAACAACAATATTTTTTTAAATGAATACTGAAGAAGGATTAAAAAGAGAAATCGGGTTTTGGGGATTGACGGCCAATATCATCAATGTTGTAATTGGATCCGGAATTTTTGTGTTGCCTGCATTGGTAAGCGAAGGATTAGGCTCAGCAGGCATACTGGCCTATCTTTTTTGTGGATTCCTCATCACTTTAATCATGCTTGGGTTTGCCGAACTTGGAAGTAAAATCAATGTTACAGGTGGTGCCTATGCTTACATTGAAATTGCATTTGGAAAATATTTCGGTTTTTTGGCCACTAACTTATTGATTTTCGGCACCTCTTTGATGGCAACAGCAGCTGTGGCCAATGCCCTTGCCGGTACACTAGCCTATTTATTTCCCATTTTTAACGATCAGTTGGTGAGAATCGCTTTCTTCATAGCCATTTTTTCCGGCTTGGCAATTACGAATGTTATTGGCGTTAAGAAAGGGATCACTCTTGTGAAATTCACCACCATTGCTAAACTTGCACCTCTTTTGCTATTAGTGATTTGGGGCTCGACCCGAATCGTGTTTGATAATTTAACATGGCACGAAATCCCAGCGTTTAGTGATATTGGAAAAATATCGCTCATTTTATTCTTTGCCTTTCAGGGTGCTGAAAGCAGTTTAAGCGTAGGAGGAGAAGTTAAAAATCCAAGGAAAACAGTACCTAAAGCCATCCTGTTGAGCTTTATGATAATCCTTTTGCTCTACATTGCTGTGCAGTTGGTTTCTCAAGGAATACTTGGTGATTCGTTCCCGAATTATAAAGATGCGCCTTTAGCAGAAGTTGCCAAAAGGATCATGGGACCTTTGGGTTTGACCATTATGATTTCAGGTGCCGCAATCTCCATGTTCGGATATTTAAGCAGTGATACGTTGAACATGCCCAGAGTACTGTTCCGTTCTGCAAAAGATAAAGTAATCCCGATTAAAGCTTTATCTCTTGTCCATTCGAAATATGCCACCCCTTACATTGCAGTAATTGTCTATACTTACCTGGGATGTTTTTTTGCGATAACAGGTGAATTCAAGCAATTGGCAATTCTTTCTTCATCGTCCGTTTTACTTGTTTATTTGGGAGTTGCATTCGCAGTTATGAAGTTAAGATCCAAGACATTTGAAGCATCAAATTCATTTAAAATACCGGGTGGTATAACTATTCCCATTCTTTCAATACTTACCATTTTATGGCTCCTCTCAAACCTGACTAGTCAGGAAATGAAAGGCATCATCATTGCTTTGGGAATCTTAAGTTTTCTTTTTTTAGTGATTAAATATTTTAAACTTGACAAGCAAAATTATTGAACAAATAATAGCGTTTCTATAGGCAACCATCTAATCATTTTGACTTAATGCAAAGTACAATTCTCCATTCGGCTAATTTTAAAACCATTAATTGGCCGGGAGGAACAACAACTCAACTTTTTATTTACCCACCGACCGCTGAATATCTGCAACGAAATTTTATTTTCAGGTTGAGTACTGCAAACGTAAACACAGAAACATCTGATTTTACTTCACTACCCGGAGTTTCAAGGCAACTCATGGTTTTAGAAGGAGAAACTTTATTGATCCATGAAAATCATCATAGCAAAAAGCTGGGCAAATTTGATATGGATGAATTTAAAGGAGACTGGAAAACCTCTTCCATTGGCAGGTGCACTGATTTCAATCTCATGACCAAAGAAAAAGCAAGTGGGGAATTATCCGCCATTACCATTGAAAAATATCATTTAACTGAATATCAAATTGACAAGAAACTTAGCTGGCTCTTCATTTACGCTTTTTCAGGAAAAATCAGAATTGGGTTAAATGATGGGACCCATGACTTAAATCAAGGAAGTTTATTGGTAATAAAACATCCTGATGGTACAAAAATCGCGATTGAAGGAATCGAAAAAAGTGAATTGATTTTTGCTGAAATTTTAACGAAGAAATAATTGGTTTTGAACCAACCCAGCTGACTAAGCAGCTTTAATGCTCCTTTTCTTCAATATTTCAATCCTTAGCATCAGAACAAGAAAAATTCCGGTACATAAAATTGCACGATAGGCATACAGGTCGGCCAACATTCCTTTATTTACAATCAATGAGATAAAAGGAGTGATAAATAATGCGATCCAAATTGAAAAAGCTTCTGTATTCTTTTGCTGATTAATCATCCTTTTTACCACAGGGAAATAGGAAATTACCATTATACTTTGTATCGAAAAATTGGTAACCAAATGATTATTGGATATGGCCCAATAAAGAATAATTAATAAAACTGCAACTAAACATCCCAAATCAAATCGGTTGAAGCGCGTAGTCGGGTCCCCCCAAATAAGGATTGCAATTGAAACCCCAACGACCAAAATAAGATCCGCAAAATTTAACATGTTGTCGCTGATATTATAATCTCCATCAGCAAAATAAGTAAACATACTTATCCCAACAGCCAAACTAAAAAATACCCACATGGCAAGCGATGGACTAATTCTTTTATGATAAAGCAGGTAGATATACCGGGATAAAATAAAAACGTTGAACCCCGAAATGATGATATTTATAATTAATTTTTCAGTAGGCATATTTTGTTTCCACAATCATCAATAAGAACGCAAATGTATGGAAAATAAGCACTACAAATGGAAGGATATTAGGGATCTTTCTCACTTTTTAATTAATACTAACGAAACTTTAATCTCTAAACTTAAAAAGCATAAAAAAACCCGCCTTGATCGGGCGGGTTTCATTTTTTATATGCTTTTCTTTGCCAGATAAAAATCAACTTTTTCAAGACTGGTATCTGCAATCCTTGCATTCATTTCGTCAAGGGTTTTTGGTGGCGGGACGATTACCTTATCCCCTTTTACCCAATTTAACGGAAGAGCGACTTTATATTTATCGGCTACCTGTAATGCTTCGAGTACCCTTAAAATTTCGTTCATATTTCTGCCCACATTCAACGGATAGTACATGATCAACCTTATTTTTTTGTTTGGATCGATAAAGAATACTGCACGAACGGCAGCGGTCTCACTTTCATTAGGTTGAAGCATCCCATAAAGTTTTGACACTTTCATATCAATATCTGCGATGATTGGGAAATCAAAATAAACGCCTGTTTTTTCTTTTACATTGTTAACCCATGCCAAATGTGAGTGAATACTATCGATACTTAAACCCAATAGCTCAGCATTAAATGCATCGAATTCAGATTTACGTTCAGCAAACCCGCTCATTTCTGTTGTACATACCGGTGTAAAATCGGCCGGGTGTGAAAACATTACAACCCATTTATCTTTCGCAAAATTTGAGAATTGGATTGATCCTTTGGTTGTTACTGCCTTAAAATCAGGAGCTATATCCCCAATTCTTGGCATCATTGTGTTGATTACTTCTTGTTCCATAATTGACTTTTTTAATGTTTATTGTTAATTTTTTAATACTAATTGATTATCTTTTTTATTGATCTGATTACAAATGAATCTTAACTGATGTAAGCATTATACATCCAAACCAGTTTTTCCTGCTCACGGATATAATCGCTCATCAATGCATTCGTTCCTTCATCTTCTGCCTCTCCGGCCAATGAAAGAATCTCTCTTTGTTTTTTGATGAGAATTTCAAATGCATCCAGGATAATGCGAATCCCATCCTTGCCATTACTTACGCCTTTGATCTCTTTTATTTCGGAAATATTTAAATAATTTGTATAAGTATGCAGGGGTTCTTCTCCTAAGGTCAGGATCCGTTCAGCAATCTCGTCAACTTTAATTAACAGGTTATTGTACAGTTCTTCAAATTTCAGGTGCAATTCAAAAAAGTTATTACCCTTTACATTCCAATGAAAACCCCGTACATTCATATAATATACCTGATAATTTGCCAGTAATTCATTTAATTTTGCTGAAAGTAAATCAGCCTTTGTTTTATTAATTCCTATTTTATTCATGATTTTATATTTTTTGTGGTTTTTTATGTTAATTGATAGTTCAAAAATACAACAAACCTATATATATGTCAAATCAATATTTATTATCTTTGTATAGATATAATCTATAATCATGACCATTCAACAACTCGAATATGTGGTAGCACTCGATCACTACCGCCATTTTGTAACCGCAGCTTCAAGATGTTACGTCACTCAACCAACATTAACAATGCAGGTCAAAAAACTGGAAGATGAAATTGGATTTCTACTATTCGACAGGACTAAACTTCCTTTAAAACCAACAAAAGCAGGGATAAACTTTATTGAGAAGGCAAAATCAATCATCAGAGAAGTGAGACAGCTGAAAGAAATGGTCTCAAATGACAAAGAAGCAATTGAGGGTGAATTTACGCTTGCAATTATTCCCACCATCGCACCTTATCTTTTACCAGGATTTTTAAAACTCTTTACAAAGAAGTATCCGAAATCGGTTTTATCGATCAAAGAGCTACAAACTCATGAAATTGTAAAGCAAATTAATAATGATCAACTCGACCTTGGAATACTGGCTACTCCCCTATTGGAATCATCCATAAGGGAAATCCCTGTTTATTATGAGCCATTTGTTTTGTATCTATACGAGGGTCATAAACTGATGCAGAAAGAATTTATCGAAGGTAAAGACATTCGAACTGAAGAGCTGTTATTATTGAGTGAGGGGCATTGTTTCAGGGAGCAGGCTCTTGAAGTATGCAATTACTCGGGATATAAGGATCATGAAGGGTTCCGTTACGAAAGCGGCTCAATTGAAACCATTAAACAAATGGTTAATAAAGGCATTGGAATTACACTGATTCCTGAATTAGCAATACTTAACTATAATGATCAAAAATTTAGTCGTCGATTTGCCAAACTCGAACCAAGCCGTGAAATAAGTATCATTACACATAAAAGCTTTGCAAAGGAATCCTTAATTGATATTATTCATCAAACTATCAAGGAAGTTGTGCCGGAACATATGGAAAAAAAAGAAAGAGGAATACGTGTAAAATGGAGGTAAATAATTGGCTTCTTACTTACTTTCATTTATTATGAGGCAATTTATTTTGGTATTCCCGGCTTGGATATATACGAACCATTATTTTCACAGGAATTAAGACATGTTAAACGGAAGTTCCCTAAAATGGATAGATTGCTTATTAATACCGGTGAATGCATCAATACTTTCATTTCAGGTTCTGATTCCAATCTGATTAAGATTGAACTAGAATATGTGACCAAACTGGATGAGAAGTCTGAAGTAAAATAAATTATAATAGATGTAACTATTAGTTGTCTTCAAACGTCTTAGGGTGTTATTATTCAATATTATCAAAGCAAATAAAATAAAAGATGACATTGATAAAAAAAATAATACCATTAATATTCATAGCATTGGTATCATTCAGTTGCCAAGAATCTAAAAAGGAAAAAAAAGAACTTATTGCCCAACTTGACAGCATTATGACGTCAGCATACAAACCTGATGAGCCGGGGGCTTCAGTTCTCGTATTTAAAGAAGGGGAGATATTGCTCAAAAAAGGCTATGGTTTAGCCAATTTAGAAATGAAAGTGCCCATTAATCCAAAGAGTGTTTTCAACATCGGATCGATTACAAAACAGTTCACGGCACAAGCTATTCTGTTGCTCGGGGAACAAGGAAAATTGTCTCTAACAGATCCCATCCAGAAATATTTGCCGGATTATCCTCATGCAGATAAAAAGATCACCATTGAAAACCTGCTCACACATACATCCGGGATCATAGATGTTTTTGAGGTATCGCAATGGTTTTCCATGTGGGAAAAAGAATTGACACCCCAACAATTTGTTGATGTTTTTAAGGACATCCCTTTGTTATCGGAACCGGGTACTCAGTACCATTACAGCAATGTAAATTATGGCATACTTGGTTTGATCATTGAAAATATTTCGGGGGAAAGCCACAAAGACTTTCTAATTGAGAATTTCTTTAAACCCATAGGAATGAACAATACATATATCTTAAAAAATAATGATAAAATTGAAAATACTGCTATGGGGTATTTTAAAGCAAATGAGTCTATCGAAAATGCCCCCACCATCAACTACTCTCATCTGCTTGCCGCCGGAAGCATTTGGTCGTGCACCGATGATATGGTTAAATGGTATGAGTGGTTATCGGAAAAGTACAAATCCAACGATCCAAAGATTAAAAAAGCATTGACACGTTACATTTTAGCTGATGGATCAGAAACGAATAACGGGTACGGGATGATGCTTTATCTTCTCCAAGGTTGCCCTGTTGCTGGAAACAATGGTAGCATGCTGGGATATACAAATTACACCCTTTGGCTCTATGAAGATGATATTGTTGTTGTGCTATTGAGCAATTATAGATACGAAGGTACTGATCCTGATTTAACTGCGGCATACGATGTAACTGCACGAGCTAAAAAGTTAGCCGAAACCGTAATGGGAAAAACCAGTGTCACTGCTAATTTCATTACACTCCCCGAAAACGAATTGGATAAATATACAGGGGTTTACAAAATTGAAGAAAATGCATTCAGGATCATCACCCGAAAAGGCAACCAATTGTATTCAAAAAGAAGTGGTTCCTCAAAAAAAGCCATGAACCCAATAACGCAAACTTTGTTCCAAACCACCGATGGATCTAATATAGAATTTGTTTTTAATGAAAAAGGTGAAGCCGTTGAAGCAAATTGGCGTCAACCAGATGGTACCTTATCCATAGCCCAACGAACAGATATCCCTCTTCCCGAAGAGAAAAAACCGGTTGTCATCACTGACGACGAATATAAAGCGGTATGCGGACTTTACAAAATGATGGTCGTTTTCAATGTAAATGTTTACATGAACGATCGCAATAGCATTATTGTAGAGTCCAAGCAACGCGGAAAGTCGGTTTTCTATCCGGAATCACCTACTAAGTTTTTTTTAAAAGACGATGATGACATTGTAATCGATTTCTTAAAGAATAAGCAAGGAGTTGTTAATGAATTTAAGATGACAACCGGTGGCAGGACATTTTCGGCAAAGAAAGCGGATTGATTTTTGCAAGCTATAGTAAATTCCAGTTAATAATAATATAGAAATCATACGATGAAAATTACATTTTTTTTAAAAACAGCAATTTTAGGATTATTTCTAATAATCTCATCTGACATGTTGGGTCAAATAACAATAATTAGCCCAAATACGAATAGTATTTTATATTTAGGAGAAGGGAAAAATCAACCATTGATAGTTGCTTTGGGCGGATCGGAGGGAGGAAATGCATGGGCAGAATCAAAGCGGTTGATTGGAATCAAGGATCAATTTCTTGAAAAAGGCTATGCTTTTCTAGCGGTCGCATTTTTTGGTGCAAGTGGATTACCGGACACCTTAAGTCGAATTTCCATTGAAGATATTCATAACGCAATAACAGAAGCAACTAAAAACCCCCAAGTAAATAAAAAGAAAATAGCAATTCTTGGAGGTTCAACAGGTGGCGAATTGGCATTAGTCATGGGAAGCTATTTTAAAGATATCAAATGTGTTGTTGGGCTTATCCCAAGCCATGTTGTATTTCCAGGGCATACCATGCAATTTAATACATCGAGTTGGTCATTTAAAGGAAAAGAGTTACCATTTGTACCTGTTAATAAGGAAGCATTAGAATACATCAGTAAAGGAGATGATTACTATAGATTGGCTTTTGAAGCTGTCCTTAAAGATTCTCTAGCAGAGGAGAAAGCATTAATAAAAGTGGAAAAAATAAACGGCCCAATTTTGCTTCTTTCTGCAACCAAGGATGAAGTTTGGCCATCGACACCAATGTGCGAAAAAATAATGAATCGGCTTCAATCAAAGAAGTTTAAGTATTACTATAAGCATATCCCAACTGATGGAGGACATGGTGAGCCCTTAAAGCATTTTGATCAGATATTTTCATTTTTCGAACAACATTTTCCAAGTAAATAAACACTGACACCTGATTTATAATGAACCTTGTTGAAAGTGCGAAGCAGTTTTCAGCAAGGTTCATTTATAGCGTTTGTACAATCTTTCAATTTTAGGAAACCTGTTTCCCTTTGGTACAATTAACCTGTTGGCGGGCTAAATACATATTTTAATTCATCCCGATAGTTAATCGCTTTTTTTACGTAATATCAGTAATCATATTTCTTTTTCCATGCTTTTATGCCAAGCACGTTTTTTATTTTCATTATACTAAATTTTCTTATAAAACTTACCATGTTACTTCGGCAGTTTTTACATTTTTATTATTGGTTTTTTCGTACCCGATAGTGGATGATTTTCCATGTCCGGAATGTATGATTGTTTCATCAGGTAATATATTATATAACATTCTGATGGATTTAACTATTTCATCTTTTGAACACAGGAAATAATCAAGATAACCGGTTGAATGGTACAAAAGCAAATCACCGGGAAAAATCATGTTTGCAATTGAAAATGTTAAACTTCCGTTTGAGTGACCGGGGGTTTTGATAACTTTAAGGGTGGTGTTGCCAATTTTATATTCCTGGTCATCATCGAGATAAATATCCGGTTTTTTGACCCTTTTATAATCAAAGTCCATTAGTTTTGCTATGACAGCGTCTTTCTTCCATCCATCTACAGATGTAGAATCAAAAATTTCTTTCCATCTCAGATAATGTTTAAAATCTTTAAATTCCTCTTTACTAAAACAGACTTTTGCTTTTGGATATCTCTTTTTTAAAGCATTTAAGCCAACAATATGATCCTGATGGGCATGAGTCAAAAAGATGTATTTTAGATTCAGGGATTCAGTTTTCATTCTATAAATCAGTGAATCAATGTTGCTTCCTACATCAATCACAGCGGCTTCCTTTGAGTAATTATCAAATATTAGGTAAGAATTAACATTAAAGGACCCACTTGTCTGTTTATTAATAATCAAATTTTGTTGGGCCGACAAGGAAATACCTAAAAGTAAGACGAGCGAGAGGGTAAAAAAATAATGTTTCATGCGTAAATAAATTTTAGTAAATGATATCATAAATAGTCTAATATTTTTTTAAAAAATACCCGGAATTACCCTGTATTTAATTTTTTTCAGATATTCTTTATAACCTTCAAGATTTGCTGAGAGAAATTTTTCTTCGCTAAAAATTCTGACAATTATTAGGATAAATAAAAAAATCGCACCGGTTAGAGCCCAATATGACCCAAGCGCAATAGGAGTAAACCCATACATGAGTAGAATTCCAGAATACATTGGATGTCTGACAATTGCATAAGGCCCGCTTGAAATAACCTTTTGGTGAGAATTAACCTCAACCACTCTTGATGTATAACTATTTTCTTTGAAAACCCTTATAACTATTAAATACCCAACTAAGACCATTATATCAGCTATAATTATAATATAAGTTGGAATATCCGACCATCCATAATACTTATCAAATCCCGGGATAATGAAAGTAGGGAGAAACAGAAACCAGCCAAATTTGATAATCAATTTCTGCTCTTTTAACTTCTCTCTGGTTTTCATTCTTCGCTCCAAAAGATCGGGATCATGTTTCGAAAAATAGGAAATAACACCGATTACACAGGTGAAAATAATTCCCATATAAACCCATGCTTCCCAAAATTTCAAAGTTCTTGCCGGTAAAAAGAACATGCAACCCATCACAAGTGCAGTCATCAATGTGCGGATCACTATTTGTTTTCTGACTTTTTCTTTCATATATGACTTAATTTACTTTAAACGAAAATTATCTATTTTCTATCCTTAATCTTATAAAACTAAAAATAATTTATTTGCTATATCTTCTTCTGAAAAATATTTACTCTAACATTTGAACGAAATCTGCATGTTTCGATCGTTTCTTTCTTCTGAAGAACGATATTTTTTGCCTGTTGAATTATTCTTTCTCTCTGATTTTCATCCGGTACATAAACATTGATAAGCTTTATATAATCCTGAAATGATCTTTCAGTATAAAAGAATGATTCAATTATTTGTTCAAACATATTTTCCTTAGAAGACCTAAGGTATTCATAAGCTATTCTCTGAATATCTGCTTCATCTTCAACCAAACGCGTAAGGTCATAATATGAATTCACTTCTGCAACTGGTTCAATAAAAACAGCATGCCCATCGGGCTTTAGTATTTGATGACAACTTTTAAGCGCTTTCAACATCATATTTTGTGGGATATGATGAAAGCTGGCCAAATAAATTATCAAATCGGCCGAATTCTTCTTAAAAACCAACTCTTGTGCAATTCCAACTTTATACTTTTCTGTTCCGACCCTTTTAAACTGTTCAGCTTTATCAATCAGTTCAGATAAATCTATGCCGGTTACCGCAGCCCCTTGAGATGCCATCCATCTAACTAAATCACCTGTACCGCAACCCACATCAATTACTTTCAAGCCAGGAAAATGAAAATATTCCAATAGTACCTCATTGAACGATTGCACTTTTTTAAATAATTGTTCATTTTCCATTTTAAATTCTATAATAATTTTTGATTAAGAGTACTTTTTCGTTT
This sequence comes from Bacteroidota bacterium, assembly GCA_018816945.1. Lineage (NCBI taxonomy): Bacteria > Pseudomonadati > Bacteroidota > Bacteroidota bacterium. The sequence continues at coordinate 170,890 of JAHIVC010000101.1, forward strand.
TCAGTTCTTCGATGATTTTTACATCCGGTGATTTTATATCACTGACTCAGTTTTTACCCCACATCGGTTCAATGAATTTTAAATTTTCATTTAATATTTGACTAAATGCAGAAAACTGAATGACCAGAATAACTCCCAATACTAATAATTTGATTTGATTTTTCATTGAATAAATTTAATACACTGACTTTAAGCAACATATTTTAGCTGTAAGCTAATTTCATTTTAGTATGATTTTTTTCTCCATTGGCTTCATAAAAACAAAAAATTCGGGAATGTCTTTAACGAAAGAATAATAATATTCTCTTCTATTAGGCTCGATATGCATTAGAATAATGTTTTTGGAGTGGATGTATTCATTCATGATTTGCTGGCCTTCGCGGCCTAAATAAACCCTATCTAGAAATGCAATATCCATTTTTTCATTTCCAATTCCATAAATTTTATATTGATCTTTATTTGTAGAAGGAGATCCATCACCTGTATGAAATATTTTGAAATCGTTAATTTCTATGTAATAAGCAAAATTCTCAATATTGCTATGTAAATCATAGGACTTCCCTGTTACAGAATCGGTCTCGAAATACGATCCATGGTTAAATCGCAAAATTTTGATATTCATATTATTAACTGATAATGTTGTATCAAATACGCCGTCCGATTTAAAGGAATGAATTCTACTTGACACTTGTGAATAACCTGTATTGCGTTTCAATAAATCATTTACCTGATCCGGACAGATCAAAACCGATTCATGATTATTCGCTAAAAAAGCCATTACCATTTCTTCCTTAAAATGGTCGCTATGCCTATGTGTAACCAAAACAACATCGATATTAGCAAATGGAGCCAGCCCTTTTAACATAAGGTTTGAAACTGAATCATCAGGCTGATCACACCAGTTGCCCTTGATGCCACCGAATAAGGCATCTATCAGAACTTTACCTGTTTTTGTTTCAAGAAGAAATCCTTCATTTGCGATGTAAGTTACAGAACATTGTGTTTTGGGTTCCTGTGACCACAGACATGTGGCTCCGAAGACAAGCATAATAAAAATGGGGATCGATTTTGTTTTCATTTTTTATAAATTGTTATTGCGATTGTTAATCACATTATCATTTAACCAATTAATAAATATATTATCAATGCGGATCATTCTTTTCGTTTCAACATCTATCGGAGCATGTCCGCATTTTGGAATTACAGCAATGGAATAATCTTTGTTCCCGCTTAATGACATATAATAGATTATGTTTTTTACGCTGGCTTCAGTGGGTACTACCCGATCAACTTCACCAAATACTGCCAACCATTTCTTATTGAAATATTTAAGCTCCGATAGGTAGTCATATTGCAAGGAATTCCAGGTTGGTAAAACCGCTCTAAATTCAGGAATACTATCCATTTCCTGCTTAGTATAGGGTAGAATTCTTTTATCGAATTTTTTTCGCCATTCAGCGATTTCCATATTGACCATTTCATGCTTTTTGGAATCATTGCTTGCCCATGCCATAAAAGACCTTTCCCAAAGTGGTTTCACCTTGGCATATATAGAATCATTTATGGATCCATTGTCCAAATAGTTATTTAATTGAGCATTTAGCCAATCATCGATTGCGCTTACGACGGTACCGGCCAGGCTTATTACAAATTTTATTTCAGGAAACCTGCAAGCAGCAATCACAGCAATCCTTCCACCCTCGCTGCCACCCATAATTCCTACCATTTCCGGATTAATTTTTTTATGTTTCGAAAGCCATTTAGCACAATTCCCCGCATCACGAATGTAATCCTCGTAAGTGGTTTTTACAAAATCACCTTCCGATTCACCGGTTCCCCTTTTGTCGTGCACAAATGCTGCAATTCCGCAGTGAGCAAATATTGGAGCAAGCCAGTCGGAAAGCACCCTAATTGGTCTTGATCCATCACCACCACCATTTGTTAATACCACGAGAGGGAATCTGCCATCTCCCAATGGCAAGTAAAGCCATCCATTAATCATCAGACCATCGCTGGGTATCTTCATTTTTTCGACAGTAAAGGTGCTGTCATCTTTTTCTCCCGGTTTTTGATCAATCCTGCTTAACGGACCCGATTGGTTTGGTCGGTAACCTTCAAGGCCTTGCGGTTTTTTTAGCAATTCTTCAAGTATTGATTCCGAAATTATTCGTGAATCTAAATTCTTTTCATTAACAACTTGCTGGCAATTCAATCCGGAGCTTAAAAAGAAGATTTGAATTAAATAGGTCAGATATTTAACTCCATTCTTAATTATTTTACTTTTCATCTGTATATGATTTGTTTTTATTTGCCAGATGCCAGCCTGTCCGGCCGGCAGGGAACTCGCCATTGATCATCATTCGCGTATATGAAATTATCTCTCATGGCTCGTTTCATTTTATCATTTTTATAATCCCAAAGCATAACCCAGTTTCATAAAAAAAGTTTGATTCGCTTTTTGAAGATCAATATTATCATTTCCGATTGATTTGTTCGAATAACCCATATAAATCATTGTTCTTGGGTTGTACTTATATGAAAACATAAACTGAATATATATACTTTTTGATAATTTTTCAACCGGGATGTAGTATTGCTCCGCATTTCTACTCACTGAACGATATTGTATATTGGCAAGGAAATTCATTTTTGTATTCATATTATATATCATGCCACCTTGTGAAATATTTGCTGTATATACTTTATTTTCATTGTTTGAAAGATATTCAAAATTATGTATGAGCTGAATTTTTAAATGCCGACCCAAACCCAACTCGACCCTTGGTCAGAACCTGAAACAATTTGCCAATCGCGAGTTGTATAAATTAATACTATATACTGTATCTGCATTTTAGTCTTGAATTCATGAAATAACACTTAAATAAATAACTTTACTGATTACTTTTATATTAGAATTTGCGGTTTATTATAGTTCGAAATTATTAATTAAATTAATTTAATCGAATGAATAATAGCAAACTACCATGTATTATACATGAGCTACCATAAACTACCAATGAACAACATACCGTAATGATAATAAGGAACATACGTTTAAGAGCTATCATAAACGTACAGAATTAATTGCTGTAAATTCTCTGAATCAAAATACTAATTACTTAAGCCTTGATGGTAAAGATTTTACTATAAATTTACTTTGCGCTTTCGAGTATATCTTCAATGTGTTTATCAAGTGTGTTGACTAATGTTGTTCCTACAATTGTTTCTGCATTAAAAAACACTGGCAGTCTCATACATCCAAGTATAACTCCATCAACCGGGTATCTTGAAATCATATTTAAAATACTATCCTTTGATACCTGATCTATTTCTTGACCATTTATTAATCTATTAAAAATAATATCATTTACTATCTCCTGATCTTCTGTGCTGGGGATTATCAACTCTATTGATCCTTTACTAAATTGTTCCTGATAAAAGGAAGATTGCATCGTGAATTTAATACCCAGCAATAGTCCTTTTTTGATATTAAGTCTTTTTGCCTCATTAAATGCCGAATCAATAGCGCTAATTATTGGCAAATTAAATCTATCTCTCAACTCATTGATCACCCTATGCGGAGAATTAGCAGCCAAAGCAATAATCTCTGCACCTGAATTAATTAAACCATCGATCCCTTCACTTAAATAGTTAAGATATTTATCAATCTCCTGATGATCCTCATATTGCTTAAATTTACCATGTGATAAGCTATATATCACAATTTCAGGATAGTCGAGGTTATTATACTGTTTTTTATACAAATCCATTAACCTCGCATAATACTCTATCGTAGTATAATGACCGATTCCTCCTAATATTCCAATTTTTTTCATAATTTTTCTTTTCAAAATTGGTTAATTAAACTATTTAAATTGATACTTCTTACATCCCTTCATGCTGGTTTGAGCGGCAGTTAGGAGTATTGAATTTATCTGTTTATATAAACAAAATTAGTAATTTCAAAAACCCTTATTTTTTGCCTTTTGATACGCATGGATAAATGCCTTAACCGACCGGGAAATATCATCAGAAGTAGTTGCCCAGGAACAAACACTAATGCGAACTACTTTCTTGCCATTCCAAACTGCTCCACCACACCAGCATTCGCGTGATTCTTGTATAAACTCAATTGTTTTTGTGGTTAATTCATCGTTATCACATGCTACTAAAACCTGATTAAAAACCACATCATTTAATACCTGAAAGCCAGAATTTTTCAATTCTTCAGCGAATTGAACAGCTCTTTCATGCAGTCCTGTTACTAAATCATCCATCCCTTGTTTACCCAAGAATTTTATTGTAGCCCAAAGTTCCACAATCCTTGCTCGTCTTGACATTTCCGGGGTATATAGCATCCCATCTCTCTTGTCGCTATATACAATATATGAACCTGTTGCTTGCAAAGCTGATATTAAAGCTTCTTTATCATTGCAGAGAATTATACCACAATCATAAGGAGTATTCAAAGTTTTATGACCATCGACTGACCATGAGTTTGCCTTTTCGATATCCTTTGTTAAATAATTAAGTTTTTCAGAACATGAAGCCCATAGACCAAAAGCGCCATCAATATGAATCCAAGCGTTAGCTTTTCTAGCTTTATCGCATATGACATTGAATGGATCAAAAGCACCGGAGTTAACATTTCCGGCCTGTAATATTAATATTGATGTATTATCCAGTTCAGGTATTTTCTCAGGTATAATTCTTCCCTGTTCATCAACCTCAATCCATTCAATATTATCCTTACCAAACCCTAATATTGCAATAGCTTTTAAAACTGTTCCATGAATTTGTCTGCTGGCAATGACCCTTATTTTTGGTGCATTAAATAATCCCTTAGAATTAACGTCCCACCCAATATTTTGATATATCCTATACCTTGCTGCTGCCAAACCACATAGAATTGCCATTGAGGTTCCGCTTACAAAACCAGCAACAGTATCGGCTGGTAAATTAAAGATTTGTTTTAACCATCTCTCAACTACAGATTCAAGTTTTGAAACTATTGGGGATGTAACATAGAGTGGAGTATTTTGATCCCAAAAATCCGAAAGCCATTTTACTGCTAATGCAGTTGGTACTATTCCACCATTTACTAAACCAAAATATCTCCCCCCAATTTGAGAAACTGTTGCTGGTGATCCATAAGTGTGAAGTTTTTTAATAATAATTGACGATTGACCTGTTTCATTCGGCAGATCCTCATCAAAATGCTCTAAGTTCTTGATTGCCTCTTCACTTGGAAATACATTTCTATTTAATGCCTTGTCTGCATAATCAAAAGCATATTCTCTTGCTTGATCAAAAATGCTCTTTTCAAGCATTTCCTTGAACATTTGATCTTGTAAAATAACCCTATTCATATTTATTTATTAATTAAAATTTATTCTCCTAATTTGGGTAATTTATCAACTTGTCTTAGAAAAACACCATCAATTATTAGTAATTTAACTCCATTCTCAGTCATTGAACGATGCGAACTTAAATCGTCAGAAACAACATAAGTCATGCCTCTCCTCAAGTGAAAGTTATCGCCATTCTGAAGTTCACTTGTAAAATCACCATCAAGACAATGTACTATATGCCCTTTTTTACACCAATGATCAGCTAGATATCCTGATGAGTATTCGACTATTCTAACCCTTAACCCTTCGTACTGAATCGTTTGCCAAAAAGCCATTCCCTTTTCGCCAGAATGTTCTGTTTTGGAAATCTTGTCCCAATCAATTACTTGAAATGGAATTTTTAAATTTTTCATAGTTGATTATATATTTTGTTATAATACTTTTTGTTTAATAATATAAATCCTATCCTTTTTAATCTAAAACTTATGTACGCTCTCACCTCACAAATCCGGGTAGCTCTATATTTAGATTTTCCCTCATTTAAAATCCCATAATTGAACATACATCCTTTTCGCTATGCTTCGCCGAATTGAAAAGAGTGAATTACAATAATCACTGATCTATTTTTCTCCCGTATATAAAATGTCCGCATGTAATTCCATTTAAATTCGCAACATCAGGCATAAAACCCCATTTAGTAAATCCAAATCGTTCTAAAACTATTACACTTGTTTCGTTTATTTCCAATAACAATGCGAATAAATTTTTTATCCCTAATCGTTTACAATCAGTTATTATGAAATCAATCAGTTTTTTCCCATATCCATGTCCATGATAATTATAGTCAATGTAATAGCTAATCTCAGCCGTTGTCCTTAATCCAGCTCTGCCTTTACGATATGGACTTAAAGAACCCCAGCCAATGATTTTTTTATTTATTTCGAGCACATAAATTGGGTATTCATTTTCATTATGTTCAATAAACCATTCTTTTCTATCACTGGGATATAATTCTGTTAAATCAGCTGTTGCATTACCTGCTTTGATAGCTTGATTATAAATATCAACTATGCATTTTAAATCAACATTTATTGCAAATCTAATTTCCATTATTTTAATATTTGTATTTATTATGTTCTGCATAACTACTTCCAGAATTGTTTAATCATGAATCTCCTTTGTGTTCTGTTTTTGAAACGCTATCCCAATCAATAACCTGAAAATAAATATATTTCATAACAATTAATTTAAATCATTAGTTTTTGTCCAATGGCAAAAATTCTTTCATTCTTAATCTCAAAATCGTATGGGTTTCGCTTTTCAATAAAATCAAGGTCAAAACCAGCATTTTTAAAATAATCCATGATCTCCTTCAGTGTAAATAATGAAAAGTATATTTCTGTATCTATTCCAATAAGTTGACTTTGAATCCCTTCTTCTGTTCCAATTTTAACTGCTAAAAGCAAATATCCGTTAGGCTTTAAAATCCTATAAAATTCATTAAATAGTTTATTGACAAAACTTTTCGGGGTATGAATAATTGAGTAATATGAAATTACCGCATCGAAGTAATTACTTTCGAAGTCCATTTTTGCCATATCATTGCATTTAAATTTCATTTCAGGATTGAGGGTGGAAGCTAATTCAATGCAACGATCAGAAATATCAACACCAATTACATCTATTCCTTTATCAAATAAATATCTGCCGATATGCGCTGAAGGGCCACATCCGGCATCACAAATTAACGAACCCTTTGGCAGTTTACCGGCAAAATTGTCCAACAAACTCCTGTCAAACTCCTTTTCGCTCATTTCGTTATGAAACAGATTATGATACTTATCGGCGGCAAGGTTATAAGCATCCCTTGTTTTTGAATGAATTAAATCTAAATCTTCCATTTTTCTGTTATAAAATAAATTTTAAGTTTTTATACTACTAATTGTTAGCGATTTAATAGTATTTATATTTCAACCAATTTAGATTCACCTTTGCTAAAATCTTTACAGGTCCATTGCCATGTCTCATTCAGTACTATTTTTCCTGAATCATTAAAATTTGTTTTGGATTCACATATACCCGTCATCATTTCCATTGAATTATTTATATGCTGATAAACAAATTCCATGAACGTATCGTTTTTTATTTTCCCCACCAGAAATCCTTTTTTGATATTTCCTCCTGAATATTCTGCCCATATTAGATCTTTTTCCTGATGATAATGAAATACTGTATCTCCCGTCACTTCTCCAATACTGCTATTTGACGAGGCTTTAAATTTTTTGTTATTTAAATCAATATTCATTAAAATTATTTATTCGTTTAAAAGGTTTAACTGCTACAATGTGCAGGTGATATCGGTTATATTTTTATCATTCCTTTAATAATGGTTTTAGCTTCTCCTCCAATAAGAATTTCTTCATTATCATATTTTATTTGAATAATTCCATCTCGTTTTACTGATTTTCCTTGGTAGGCTGTGTATTTATTCCCAAAAGTCTTATTGCCGCCTGTATGCTTCAGATGCCTGGCAACTGCAGCATTGCCCCCACCGCAAACGGGATCTTCCATAACTCCAACAATAGGAGCGAAAGTGCGAACAAAAACTCCTTTCCCTGGAATTGCTGAATAAATTGTTAATCCCGTTAAATTATATTTATTACTAATTCTTATAATTTTTTCAGTATTTATATTAATCCCATCTAAAGTTTCACATCCATCAACACCTGCTACTCCCCATACTGGACCTGAAATAATGGCAATTGGTTCGCTGATTATTTTACATCCTAATGCATCTTCAAATTCCAGTTTATCAATCTTAGTTGAAAGTATTTCTATTTTAGGAACTAGGGCAAAGATGTTATTCTTTTCAATAGAAATTCGGACTAGTCCTGCTTTGCATTCTTGTAAAATTTCTTTCTTTTTGGGATTGATTAACCTCGATTTTAACACCGCATATGCACTTCCTATCGTTGGATGTCCGGCGAACGGAAATTCTTTCTGTGGAGAAAAAATTCTTAGTTTATAATCAGCTATTGAAGATGATTGGATAAATGTCGTTTCTGAAAGATTTATCCAGTTTGCAACCTGCTGCATCACTTCATCTGAAAAATGATCAGCATCGAAAATAACTGCTACTGGATTACCTCTAAATGCTTTAGATGTAAAAACATCGACTTGATAAAATTTGTGATCCACTTTTAAATCTTAAATATTAAACCCTAAATACGCGTTATGAATTTTACTCGATAAATCATTGATAAATTGGTTGTTTGTTCCACAGCAACCACCTAAAATTTTTAGACCAAAATGTTGATGCAGCTGATACATTTCATCAATCATTATTTTATAATCATTCTGGTGCAATATGCCACAATTATTCAGTTCTTCAGGACTTAAAATTGATGCATTGGCTTGAATACCCCTGAATCTATTGAGTTCAGGTTTATTTATATTCTTTTCATGAGTCAATGCCAATTTTAGATTGGCAGGGTGCACACAATTTGTCATATAGCAAAATGGTTGCTTTTCTGTTTCATTATCAATTATTCTGATTGCATCAGATATCGAAGTGCCATCTATTAAACATCCATCCTTTCGAATCATAAAACTAATGATATACGGTATTTCTGATTCTGCCATCGCTCTTGCCATACCTATTATTTCATTAATTTCAGGCATTATACCCGCAAACAAAAAATCAATATTTTCTTTCTTAAATTCATTAACTTGAATTTTGTGAAATCCATATGATTCTTTAACTTCCAAAGAATACTTGCTACTATAAGCATCTCCTTTACATCCCATTAACCCCCCAAGCAAAATGCGTTGTGAATAATCACCATAACTTTCTCTGATATTATTTAAAAAAACACAAGAATCTTTAAAAATACTCCTACCCTTAAATTTTGATTTTTTTAATGATTCAAAATTCACTTTTCGTGTCGGAGTCATAACCATTATTGGTAAATTGTACTTTTCAGCAATATCTATATATTGCCTGTATAGGAATTCAAGAATTTCAGGATTTGTATAAATCATCCCAGCATGATTAATATGACTGTCGACATCTATATTAAACTCAGCTTTTAGTCGCTCAACTATTGCTCCTTCAGTCAAAATTATTTTTGATTCTCTAAATATCTTTTCAAAAGTCATGATATGAATTATTTTAATATTATTACCCTGCTATTAATTGTTGAGAAGTTAACAATATGTCCATAGTCATCAATATCTTATATAAATAAAATCTATTTATATGCTCATCAACTGCATAATATATTGCCAGATGTTAGTGGCTATGTATTTTTCACTCGGTCTTTTCATTTCTTACTTCTTGCTGTAATGACATATAAAGCACTTTTTCTTCCAGTTTCAGGATGTATATTTTGAAGCATCCTATTATCCAATATCTCAAATCCTTTCAATTCCATTGACAATTCATTAGGTGAAAAAAAGTGAAAGATTTTACCTTTTCCATTATCGAAGGTATTTACATCTATTTCCTTCCATTCATTTCGTGGATATGATTCATCATCTATGGCCAAAACACTAACAAATAGGCAACCATTTTTCTTAAGTACCCTATTTACTTGATTAAGAATATTAGACCTTTCTTTATTAGTTAAGCAATGATAGGAATTTAACATTATCACTGCATCAATTGATTCATTAGGCAAATTGATTGGAATATGGTTATTGCATAAAAATCTACATCTATCATCTTTATGGTCCTGTTTATAGGATGTTGCTTTCTCAATAGCCCTCACAGAATTATCAATTCCAATAACATTCAATCCACTTTCTCCAATTAGAAAAGAATATTTACCATCTCCACAACCAAAATCCAATACTGTTTTAATTGATAAGTTGTGTAAAAATACTTGAAGCATAGTCCATAGAGGTTCATATATAGGGCCAATTTGACTCCCATTATATTCATCATCCCATGGACTTGAAATGTTTGAATTCATGTTCTTATCGTTACCGCTTATTAATGTATTTTTCCTACCATTTTATTTCATAACTATTTTATCTTGTAAGTTTTAATTCATTTTCAATTATTTTCACTCATTCCTATTTATCCAAAATTCCCAGCTATTCGGCTATACATCATTTTTGGCTTCCAGCTCAAATCTTTTCCCAAAATCATTCTAGTTCCTTTTGTCGGTAACTCAACAAATCCATTTTGTCTGAGAAATTCAATACCAATTTTATTTTCTGATGGTAAAACAGCTTTATCAATTGTAGCGTATTTTAAATTCATCAATTCAAGACCGGCCACTTCTGTTTCAGCATAAATAAGTCCTTCCTTTAAAGCAGGCATATAAAAGCCTTCAAGTTTGTTATTGTTGATATACAATTTTGATGTTGAAATGAATGGATCTAATAATTTCTCTCGTTTTTCACCAGAAACAAGGTAATCTAGTTTATAAATCTCTGATCGATAGTTCTCACTAAATTCAACAATTTTTGAAGGAATAGGTATAGCTCGATTTGGAATTTCCCTTTTCATAAACAAATAGTTACTCACATCCTTAAAGCCAAATTTCAGATAGACTGGCCTTCCAATCTCTGTGGCTATTAGCATGATTGTTTCTATAGATTTATTCAATTTGAGTTGTTCAATTAGCTCATTAACAATTTCGAAGCCAATTCCCTTATTTCTATAATTACTATCAACAATTATATGAGCAAGCCATGCTGATTTTTCAAATGCAATGGAAGCTCCAATGCCTGCAATTTTTCCATCCAGTTCAATTTTAATAGGATTACACAACACAGATTGAATATAAAATTCAAATTCCTTAACTATGTCCGTCCAACCATCAGGTTGAAGATGTCTTATCCTTTCTAAATCATATTGTGAAATAGCTTCTAAGTTCATCTTACTAATAATTATGGTTACTATCTATAAAAAAATATGCAGTTTATAATGCTCAAAAATATTGTTTTAGTCTTACCGATCATTTGAGATTTAGCAAACAACTATGTTTTACTTATAAGTGACTATAAATATCCTATAAGTAGTTTTAGTTATTTTTTAATTATCGGAATAAAAAACATCTTCGGAAAAACCTAACTTAATGCAAAATCCACTGCTGCTAATGCATGAATTGAAAGGGTATCGAACAATGGAATATTCACGTATTCCTGTTTAAGAAGTAAAGGTATTTCGGTACATCCAAGAATGATTCCCTCCACACCCCTATTTATCAGATCATTACAAATAGAAACAAAGCGATCACGGCTTGAATTGTAAAAGACACCCTTTATTAGTTCTTCGGAAATTGTTTGTTGAATAAAATTCCGATCATCCAATTCAGGTATATAAACTTCAATTCCACTCGCATTTAATCTGGATTTGAAAAAATCCATTTCCATTGTTTGTTTTGTACCTAACAAACCTACTTTTTTAATATGATTTCCTTCAATTTGCTTAGCAGTTGCGCTCGCAATGTGAATAATGGGCACATTCAGCACCTGTTCAAGTTTATCTACAAATTGATGCAGTGTATTTGCACAAAGCACGATGCCTTCTGCTCCAATGTTAATAAGTTTGATCGATGCATCATAAATCAAATCATATACCCCAATTCGGTTATTGCTTTTATTTAAGTAATCAATCTCTCCATAGTTTATTGAATACAGTATGCACTTTGAAAATTCAAGACCTCCTAATCTTCGGTTTGTCTCTTCATTGATAATTCTGTAATACTCTACACTCGAGATCCATCCTGTTCCACCAATGAGTCCAATTGTTTTCATTTGTTTATCATTTAGTTTAATTTAAATCAGTCTTTGGTTCATACCACTTTCAATATCTTCCTAAGTTCCAATTAGCCATATATAGTCAATGGTTTGCTATTAAGACTTACCTAATTTTATTTCTTTTTTGGCTCGTATTTTATATTCATTTTTGCCAGATATTCAGCCAGTGGCTCAAGCCCTATTTCTTTTCGCCATTCATCCACTTTAGTTTCATCTTCGAGTGGATAAAGTTCCTGAGAATTAGTCTTTTCATTGTATACAGTGTGTGTGCCATATTTTTGCGGCTTGTCATTATTAGAGCTACAACGGTCGTATATATATGCATACCTTACCCAGGGAAGTTCTTTTTCTTCGCAAATCTGTTTAATAGTTGACATGTATTTATTTTGCAGATCACCATTAGAGTGCATAATTGTGAGGTATGCAGCCATTGCTGCTTCTGCACCAACATCCTTTATTCGGGGCCAACCATATTTTTCAATTAACGCTTCAAGTTCATTTTGGCTAATTTGTTGGATAAAAAACTTGCTTCTCCATAAAGCTTCAACAACCGATGATTTAAACCCTAATTTCCTGCCAGCTATCCCAATTTCATTAAAATATGCCTGATCATAAGTGCGTAATTTCCACAATGCCCTGGCATAATCAACATTTTTAATCGGAATATTCAATTTGAGATTTAATAGAACGATCAGATTGTCTTCAAATTCCTGCCATTGCTTATCTTGTCTTATTGTTAAAAAATCGGGTTCTGTCAATGGACGGATTGAGGTATCCAATTTAACAGCCATATTCAGGTATTTGAAACAACTATCAATTTGCCTGTTTAGAGAAAGGGCACGAGTATAGTTATATAAATTTTGTTGATCATTAGGGTTTTTTTCATACAACCTACGATACTCAACTATAGCTGCGGGGATTTCGCCTTCGGCCATTAAGCTGTCGGCAATACTCCTCTGATTATTCATGGCAGGTTGAGAAATTGCCGACAAACTTATCATCAGCATTCCAATAACAATAATTAGTTTATTTTTCATTCTTTTAAGTAATTTATTTTTATTGATTAACTATTTTTTCTGTGGTAACATGCCCCATAAAACATTAATAATCTTCCATTCCCCATTAAACTTTGCTAATTGGCAATAGTCGAAGAACCCGTACTTCGTATTTATTGTTTTCGCAAGTGCATAATCTCCCGTAATATCATAGATAAAAACATCAAGTTTGAAATTTTTATCTGGTTCAAGATCCCGGGCTTTATTACCGTCCTTATTCATTTTTGAGGCATTTATCAGTAAAGAAGCACCCATATTGTTTATAGAATTCGCCCCATCTTTATCCCGAGATAGGGTCCGTTTTACCAGTTCAGGAGAAACTCCCTGAGCAACTCTTTCCACATTGCCTTCGGCCCATCCTTCCACATAATTGCGGCAAGCCATTTCAATGGCCAGACTATCCTGTTTGGTTTGGGCATTAATAGTTAGTCCATAAAACATTATGGCAATCATTGTTAAATAAATCGTTTTTTTCATTTTAAAGTGTTTTAATTATCAATCGATTAAGTAAGATGTTTTTTATACTGATTTTTTATACTTTTCCGGTTCTTATCCAATGAGCCCAATCGGGTCTATTGTTTTTTACAGCGCAATTAGCGGCTTCATCAAAATCATAGGGCACAAATATTTGATCAATATGGATTTTTTTTTGAATTAATTCAATAATACAATATTGTGCGTAATTAGAATGATTTTCAACCTTATGGAATATTGGAATATCATCATCAAATGCCTGGCAACCAACACTTCCTGGATTTATTATAATTTTTTCTGTGATTTGCACAACCTTTGATAAATGGCTATGACCACATAAAATGATGTTATGATCAATAAATTCCAATTCATTCTCAATCTCTCCGGAATCTTTTGTACTAATTTGATTGGTAGATAAGTCTTCGAGTAAATAAGTCGAATCGGATGCAGGTGTACCATGGCACAAGAATATTCCAGGAGCAAATGTATCTGTAAATTTAAGTGATCTTAGCCATAACAAAGCCTCATCATTCAGATCATTAATTACATACTCCAATGTTGGATTCATTGTGGTGTGGTTAAGAATTAGTCGATCCTCATTACCCGAAATACTGATAATTTTTCTTGATTTGATTAATTGAAATGTTTCCAATGGTTTAAGAGGACCATAAAGGCTATCACCTAAATTAACAAGCAGATCGGGCTTCCTTTTATCAATATCCTTTAAAACTTCTTTTAAAGCCCATGAATTTCCATGTATATCAGACAATACTGCTATTTTCATATTTAATATAATTTCAAATCTATTTAATTTTGCTCTTTAAGCCTTAACTCCTCAATAATTAAAGCATCAATCCAGTAGATATCCGTACTTCCTTTTGATGGATTTTTAATATCTATATCAATAAGCTCCTGTAAGGAGTATTTACGATCGAGCGAGGGTATTATAGTGGTTGCAACAATACCTTGAAAAAATAAATATTTGCCATCGAATGAGATTGAAGGAGCCCCTGCACAATAAACTGAGTTGACCTCTTTTCCCATGTTGATCAGGTCACTCCAAGTATTATTATTATTTCTGAAAGAGATGTAATAATTCCATCCGGCACCAATATTATCGGACCTGCCATAACATGGTCGAATTAAATAGCTTTCTTCAGGCGAAATGTATCCATGAAAATTATCCTTTAAAACATTCACATTATCAGGAAGCATTTCTAGTTTCTGGTAAACACCATCCCTCAACTCAGACCGACAGAGCTTTTCGCTGCCATCACTAAATCTTTTCGAGACATAGATATTGCCATTCAGTGAAACTGACGGGCAGGTTGAATTTTCACTTCCGTTCACTGGTGTATTAACCAATCTGGGATCACTCCATGCATTATCAACTCTGTCCATGTACCAAATATTGAATTCTGCAGTAATACCATATGTTGTATCAGGAACAGGACGGGCTGAGTGAAAAAACATCCGCTTACCGTCTACTTGTATTGTAGGCCAGCCATCGTAATATTTACCTGAAAATGATGCTACTTCCGGTTTTGTCCACTTCCCATTTTCAAGCCTGCTGGTTACTATGGTTTCAAAACCAGAGAAAAGAACGCTCCAATAACACTCTTTACCATCGGGAAAAAAGGTAATAGTACCTTCGTTTAATCCAGTAGAAACAATTCCCGGAGCAAAAAGTTCAATTTTTGTAGATGGGGTTGTTTGCCCAAAATCCAACCGATTAAGAGTTTGCGAATCAAAATCTTTTGGAGAATTACACGCTACTACAAAAAGTGTGATGAATAGATATGGTATAAAATTTTTCATTGGTTTAATATCGGGTTAGTTATCATTATCTTAGCGTAATTAATCACATAAATTCTGATATAATCAATTCAGAATAGGCAAAATCGATTCTTGAATAAATAGTGGACTAACCTGAGGTGTATTGTAGTTTTGCTCAGTAAAAGCTACAATCAGTTCATATTCGGGGAATATATAAAGTTTTTGTCCTCCGGCTCCTTCAGCAGATATTACCTTCGTTGATTTCCCATTTGCAAGATTCCTATCTCTAATCCACCAGTAATAACCATATGTGCTGATATCAAAAGAGGTCGGCATGTATGAACTTGTTGCTTTAGTGATCCAGTTTTCCGAAATTAATTGCTGATTCTGCCATTTTCCATTATTCATAACCAATATTCCTATTTTCATCATATCCATTGGTTTCAGGAAAAGACCACCACCTGCATGGCAAAAACCTGTCTGGTCTTCGAGCCATCGATAATCCTTTATTTGCAGTGGTTCAAATAAATATTTCACAGCAAAATTCTTTAGTTTCATTTTGGTTGCCTTTTCAATAATTCCAGCAACAATCATAGGATTCCCGCTGTTATACTTAAATTCGGTGAAGGGCTTTTTGGCCATTGGACGTGTTAATGCATAACTCAGCCATTTATCTGATCTAAACATGTTCATGTTATCATTTTTGGGATCATCAAATGGCAACATCTCTTCCCATTCAAACCCGGCGGACATGGTCAATAGATCTCTGATTGTAACAGTTTTCTTTAGCTCGTTTTCATTATTAAAATATTCAGGGAAATATTTTGAAACCGGCTCATTCTCACTTTTAACAAATCCCTTATCAATTGCTATTCCTATCAAAAGTGCCACAATACTTTTGGTCTGGGATTGAATTTGATGCAAAGAATCTTTTTTAAATCCGTTATAGTACTTTTCAAATTTTATTTCACCGTCAGAATAAACGATGATACTTTCAACATTTTTAAAGAACACACGATTATCTGTTGTGATAATACTATCGGCCTTTAAAATGGCAGCATCGAGTTTCGAACTATCAATCTTTTGACCGAATGAATTGCATGCCATTAAAAGACTGCTTACTATTACTATTATTTTCTTCATAATTATTTGTATATTGAATTAAAGTTCAATACTATACAATGTTTTATCTACACTTACTTTAGTGTATTTCAGATCAATTGTTATATTGTTATTTTTTATGATGATTTTGTTCTCATTATCGATAAATTTCGGAGATTCATTCAGCCCATTTAGTATCAGTTTAATTATTCGGAGCGAGTTGTCGAATTGTGTAATGCAGGGTTGGTTCATTATACGCAGTGTTCCGGCATCATTACCTGCCGAAAATATTAATCGATGATACACACTGCCATCATCGAGGATTTCGATCTCGAGAGGTTCAAATATTCCGATACCTAGTGGTTTTGATGATGCATTTATTTCAAGTCGATAACCAGGTAAATCCTTAAACTTGTTGATTTCCTGACTCTTATTCTCTTGCCATTTATCAAAATCAAGACTTGCTTTATCCTCGAGCCTTTTAATTTCCACATTTGAAAAACTTACTGATTTAGATTTTAAACCGGAAATTGAATTTTTTAAAATATTTTCAAGATATAATGTATCATTAGCTTCCAGAACGGTTTTCCAGTCAGGATTCACTTTATCCAGGATCATGGCAATCCATCTGCCTTCAACATAACCTAAGTCACGAACTCCTGCCGGGGCAATCCCATTTGTAATTTCCGAAGCATTCAGTGGATCAAGACCTCTGGCAATTTTTTCAATATAATCTGAAAGACCTTCGGTGCGTTGAAGTTCCATTTCGTAAAGTCCAAATGCCGAAGGGATCAGTTTTAATCGTTGTTCTCTGTATTTAAATGCTTCCTTAACCCAACCTACAGATTCCACAGATTTTTTAGACAGAACTGCTCTTTTAAATGCTTCCTTTTCAATCCTTCTCAGGAACAATGCTTCCTGCGTTTCTGTTGGGTAACGTAGCATATAGGCATCGTTTTGCCGCCATCGCGGATGTTTGTTTCTCTGGAAAATATGAAACTGCTCATGAATGATAATTCCAGCCAGATCTTTCGCATTGTATTTCTCACCTGTCCTGCGAGCATATGAACTAAATACGCTGGTAGCCATCCATTTATCACCTAGCCTGACAATAGAATTCCCTCGAACAAGCGGGTACTGCCCTTTAAATACAGAAACGCCCTGATGTTCCTTCACCTCTGTAAATCCATCGGGTGGTACATTGGAATAGAAAAGCCATGTATTTATGCTATCAAATACAAGTACTGGAATTTCTGATGTTTTGAATGTTGGCCAGAGAGGATTGTCATTTGACCTGTTTACAATTTCCATTACTTTGAAAACATCTTCAATGGGTTGAATGTTTTCACTCTGACAATATGTATCTGACCCATTAAATACAGTCAGAAAAACAATCAGTGCCTTTATTGATTTAATTGATTTCATATTTTACTATTTTTTACTTGGATAATTAATTTACATATTCAATCAGTTCGATTGGAGCGCCATTATGCTCTATCATTGCCACTCTAACTCCCTCTGAAGGTTGATTAGGGTAGATCAAAATATTAAACTCCCGATTGGCTAATTCAAAATCTAAATCTTCTACCACAAAGGCAAGATGAGGAACCGATTGTATTAACGCTGGTATACTGCAATTTTGATCAAAACGCATCCATTCAATTCCAAAAGGACTTGTACGAAATCCTGAAACATAGAATTTCAAGTCAGGAAGATATTTTTCATTTGGCATAACTTTATCGGTAGGAATTCCCAAATGATGGTACTTCCATCCCCATTCTTCAATCGATTCGGGCCATTCAAAATCTAATCTGAGTTTTTGCATAAAAGGGTTTTGTGTTAAATTGATTGTAAAAATCTTTGATCACTATTTATTTATAAATTCCTTTAAGAACTTATTTACCGCCTCGTTAAATAAACCCGGTTGTTCAATAGGGATTAAGTGAGCCGAATTAGGGATAATTTCTCTTTTTGAATTTTCGATTCCGGCATTAATTACCCCTGAATGTGCATGCACATCCGGGATATCGAATTCACCAACAAGAATTAAAGTAGGGACTTTTATTTCTGACAGAAATTTAACTGCAGTTCTTTCCGGGCGGAAGGGGTAATATCCATCATTACGAATATCCGTTGGTATTGCTCCTTCCATTATTTTTTTCACTTTTTCCTTTGCCTGAGTATTTTTCGGGACGATTTCGTAAGGATCAATTTCAACAAAATATTTTTGCACTTTTTCAGAATTGGAATAAATTGCGCGGTCAAAATGCCCTCCCCTTGTTATAAAATGTGCTGAATAACCATATCCACCTACCACTGCACCTACCAATACCAATCCACTTACTTTTTCAGGGTATTTAAGGGTAAAATCAATCGCAAGCCCTCCGCCAGAAGACATTCCAAAAATGATTGCCTTATCAATCTTTAATTGATTAAATACCTGATACAAATCATCGATGTGAGAATAATTGGTTTGAGGATTGGATGATCTTCCATATGCACGACGATCGTACCTTATCACTCTGTAATTTTTTGCATATTCAAAAAATTGTTCATTCCATATCTGCCTGTCAACCATACCGTCATGAAGAAGGACGATATTTTTACCATTGCCGGCCATTTCATAGTAGAGTTTTCCGCCATCTACATTTACATAGCCTGAGTCCACAGCAATTGATTTAATCTGTGAATATAAATTTGTTACTGTTAACACCAGCAAACAAATAGTTAATGTCTGAGTTTTCATATTGTTTCCATTATTGATTTATGGTTCATTTGGTTTTAATTCTTCAATGATTTTTGTTGATACCCAGTAAATATTTGATTTACCACTTCTTACACCAATAAAGAATAAGTATTTCTTGTCCGGAGTTACGTTTGGCCACATTTCATCATCATCTGTATTGATATTCTTTCCCAGATTTATTCCTTCTCCCCATAAACCATTCTTTTGTCGAAAGCTAATGTACAAATCAGATTTTCCTTCACCTCCAGGTCTTCCTGAACTAAAAATGATATATTCTTCTTCAGGGGAAATATATAATTCGCCTGCGTTGGCATTATTTATTTTTCCATTTAGCTTAACAGGTACTTGATATTTCCCATTGAGGAATTCGGACATGTAAAAGTAATATCTGTTATTACCTGGCTCTATTCTTCTTGAATGAAAGTATATGTTTCCTTTGGCAGAAATTGAAACTGACCAACCACCGTATATTGAATTGATATAGCTGTCGAGGATTACCGGTTTAGTCCATGATTCACCTTCCCTATTCACAATGTAAATCCCACTTTCCCTGAATGGCACATCAGGCATGGAGTAGGAATGAAACAGTATTTTTCTCCCATCTGGTGATATTATCGGATTTCCATCTGTATATTTTCCTGAAAAAGGTGCAAATTCAAGATCGGTCCATGTCCCATTAATATTTCTCATCCACTTTAACCCAGGAAAAAATATCTCATTCCCATCTATTGAGAATACAGGTGATCCGTGAATAAAATCTTTTGAAGGAAATAGACCTGGAGCAAAAATTTCTGCAACTAATTCAGGTGGTTTCTGCCCAAGATATGGCCCATTTAAAACAAAAAAATCTTTTTGATCTATTTGAGAAAACAAATTGATATTGTTAAATACTACGGCTGCGAATATTAGATATTTTTTCATTCTATTCCAATTATTATATTGATATTATTTAATAAGCTTTTGCTTCAATCCTTTTAAAAAAACTGATATAATTCAATCCTAAAACCTTTTCAATTTCTTCTTCTGAATATCCTCTTTTTAACAAGTGATAGATGATCAAAGGAAATCCCTCAATTGTTTCTAATCCTGTTGGAGACATACTCCCCGATCCACCGTAATCTGAACCAATTCCAATATGATCAATACCAACCAATTTTTTCAGGTAATCTATATGATCGATTAATTCTTCGATTGCAGCCCTTCCAGTTTTATCCCATTCTACTCCACTATTTATCTCTGAAAGGACATTTGTAGATATTTGGCCGGAAAAAAATGAAACCCCGATCATTCCTCCTTTTGATGTCATTTTTATGAGTAGGGAATCAGGAGTGTTAAATACACTATTTACCGCACCAAATGCACCACCATGCGAAATTATTACCGGTACATCTGTCAACTCGATTACCTGATTTTGGATTGTTCTTCTGATATGTGTTATATCACATATTAAACCTAACCGGGTTAATTCTTTTATAAAGTCGATCCCGTATCTGGTTAATTTGTCGTTCAGCCAAACTGTATCCAAACCGCTTTGGTTAAATCCAATCATGCGAACACCTTCGTTATAATATTTTTGCAAATTGCTTACTTCACCTTCAGCAAGACCCTCGAATGATTCAAGATGTATCAAAATTGGAATTTGATGGCTTGAAACTGCGGCTGCAAAATCATCTGGGTTTTTAACCAATTGAATATTAAAAGCACTGTCAATAATCTCCTTTTTAAAGTTTATTATATCCGCCATTATTCTTTCAGATATTGACTCAGATGATTCTCTCCTTAAAGGGAAACCACGGACAATACCAATTTTATTGGAATTTAAATAACTATAAGTTACTTGCTTGGGTCGCTGATCTATTCTAAAGGGCTGATGCAAATGGCAATCAATAATTAATGTTCTTTCAAATATCTCTAAAGTCTTATTCCAAAGAAATTCGTCGAAATCTTCTGTCTGTTTTAGATAGTTGACTTGAATTTCATAATTTATCTTACAAGATGGCTTACTTTCTTGCTGCCCATAAATTTTAATGGAAAATACTAGTAAAGTAATTATTATCAGTGTTGTTTCCCTATTCATGTCAATTAGTTATTTAATGTTATTTTGGCCTTAACTCTTCAATAATTTTTGTAGATACCCAATAAATATCCCATGTGCCATTATGCTTCGAGTTATAAAATAGATATTTTCCATCCCGTGTTATTGAGGCTACCGTATTTTCTGCATTAGCATTCAACTTTTCACCTATATTAATAGCGGTTCCCCATGAACCATCAGCCAACTTAAAACATACATAAAGGTCGAATGTGCCCTCACCCAAATGGGAACCCGGCCTGTTGGAATCGAAAATGATGTAACTTTCATCAGGAGCTATGCAAGGATGGCAATCTGCGTTCGGTGAATTCACACCTCCTTTAAGTTTTTCCATTGTTGAAAATTTACCATCTTTCAATACTGTTCTTACTAAACTGCCGGCATCTTCGGCAAAACTAGTTATATAAATATTACTATTTAGAGATGTTGTTACATACATACCGGAACCAACATGAACAGGTTCGCCCCAACCATTTTCTTTTCTTTCCATCATCCAAATTCCGTATTGATTAGCGCTGGTATTACCAGGTTGTGGACGCCTACTTCCGAAAAACAGCTTGCTTCCATCCGGGGTTATATGAGCTTCATGTTCCATATAATCTAAAGCAAACGAAGCAGGTACTGGATTTAACCATCTGCTACCGTCGAATCTGCATTCCATTATTTTGCCTTCACGGTTAAAATAAAATACATCATCGTTTAAACTGAAGGTGCTGCAAAACTCTTTGTTTTCGTTAGTAGACACGATCCCCGGCGCAAAAATTTCCGGTGTTGATCCCGGAGGTTTCTGTCCAAGATAAGGTCCTTTCAGTACTGGAAAATCATTCTGGCTGGTCTGACAATTAATAGTAGAAACCATTAAGAATGAAGCGAAGATAACCGTAAATATTTTTTTCATGATTCTGTCCTTTATCTGCCTGTTGTTTTTTTAATTTACTTGTCGGAAGCGAATGAAAAATGTTGTTGTACGATGACCCATTTTCCCTCCCTCTTTTCCACAACACCTGTCCATCTGGTATTGTTCCATTCTGCCGGTTGACCTTTATAAGTGTTTATATCATCGAGAATACAGAAAAACCAGGCTACATCGCCACACTTTGCAAATGTGATCTCCAGATCCCTTAGCTCATGACGTATATACTTAAACTCCGGACTCATCCAGAATGGTACATTGGCTTTTACATCTTCAAAACATTTCACCACACGCTTATTTGGAGAGACACTGATATAATTGGTGTCATTGGCAATGACACTGTAAAGTAGCTCTATATTTTTGTCCTTTACCCAACCGATATTTGAGCTGATGGTTTTTTCAATTTCCTTCCTCTCAGGTTCCCTGTTCTGAATATTCTGGCACAACAGATTTGCAATTAAGGCAGGGTAAAACAATAGTGTTATGATAATTTTTTTCATACTAATCCTTATTTTGGTCTTATCTCTTCAATTATTTTTGTTGATACCCAGTAAATACCTTCCCTTGTCATAAAGAATAAAAACTTACCATCGGGCGATACCGACGGGAAGCGGCCCCATTGAATAGGTAACTTTTTTCTTTCCGACCAAGATTTGTCATTCATCCGAAAACTTACGAAAAGTTCGCATGTAGCTTTATCTTTTGATGCCTCAAGTACCATATAACTTTCATCAGGTGCTACATATGCTGAAAACTCAAAACTATCATCGGAATTAATGTTTTTATCAAGTTTTTGCGGTTGTGAATAATTGCCGTTTGTTTTTCTGGAAACATAAATTTCATGTTTACTTGCTTCATTTAATTCATTTGCGTTATATCTTGAAAAATAAACTGATCCATCTTCAGTAATGCTACGCAATGAACCGCCAGAATTTATTGTTGAAGAAATCCGGACAGGTTCTGTCCAACCATCGGTTGTACGCTCTGCAAACCAAATATCACTGTCTTTATTAAAAAAGAGTTTCTTTCCGTCGGAAGAGAAAACTGGGTTATCAAAATTGTTACCTTCATGAGAAAAAGCAATTTTTGGCTCATCCCACTTCCCATTAATCAATTTCAGAAAGTATATTTCAAAGTAACGTGCACCATTGGGTTTTCCTGACCAATATACTTCATACCCGTCAGGTGAAAATATTGCAGCGCTGTGTTCAAAATAGCCTTCTCGGGAAACAATCCCGGCTGCAAATAATTCTGGTATATTTCCCGGTGGTTTCTGTCCAAAATAAGGTCCTTTTAAAACAGGTAAAACTTTTTGGCTGGTTTGGCAATTTGCGATTGAAAACTGGATCAGAATTACCAATGTTACAATTGTTTTTTTCATTTTATTTTTTATTTCTTTATTATTCTTTTGGCCTTAACTCTTCAATGATTTTTGTTGAAACCCAATAAATATCGTTGTCCCTATTAAAGAACAGATATTTCCCGTCAGGCGAAACAGTGGCAATTCCCTCGTAAGCTTCGGTGTTTATTGGGTGACCGAAAGCAACGGCTTCGGTCCAACTTCCATCTTCTTTTTTATAACTTATGAATAATCCAGAATTTCCATTTATTGGTGCATCCAAAATCAAATAACTCTCATCTGGAGCAATAAACGGATGAGAAGCACCGAAATATTTACTTTTATTAATTTCCTTGGGAAGGAATTCAGGCTTAGCATATTCACCATTAATAAACTGAGACTTGTAAATTCCATAACCGGCA